>NZ_JBSFNS010000004.1:0-210200 GCF_053587275.1 Amycolatopsis sp. NPDC003676 | reverse complement strand
GCCTTTCCCGTCCCCGTCTTCCCTACGCCCTCCGGCAGCTTCGCGGTCGGCACCCGGGTGCTGCAGTGGACCGACCCGGACCGAACCGGCGTAGCCACTCACGAGCTACCCCTTGACTGGACTGAACGCCGCCAACTGCTCCGACCCGGACCAGTCGTGCCCCCAGTAACTGTCCCGCGTGATCTCCTCCGCGGTGTAGAACCGTTCGTCCACCAGCATTCCCTCGGTCCCGTACTCCAGGTCCCACCCACCAGGCGCCCGGACGTAGAACGACACCATCTTGTCGTTGGTATGCCTCCCCAACGTCGAGGAAACCGAGAAGCCGCGCTTGCTGACCTCGTCCAGGGCGCGGCCGACGGCGTCCAGGGAGTCGACCTCGACCATCAGGTGCACCAAGCCCGGCGGTTCGCCGTGCGGGGCCGGGCAGATCGCCAGGCTGTGGTGGCGCTGGTTGACGCCCATGAACCGCACCCGGCGCGGTTTCTGGTCGGGGGCCGCGCCTGCCATCGAGACCGCGCCGCGCGGGAGGAAGCCCAGCACCTCGGTGTAGAACGTCTCGACCTCGGCGAAGTTCGTCGTCGGCAGCACCACGTGGCCCATGCCCTGCGCGCCGGTCACGAACTGCTGGGTCCACTTCGTCCGCACCGGGTCGTGGTCCAGGACCGGGCCGAAGAAGACCTCCACCGGGGTGCCGGACGGGTCGTCGAAAGTGATCGCCGAATCGACGCGGCGTTCCCGGCATTGCTGCTCCGACAACACTTTCACCGCGGTCCCGGAGGCCTCCACCGCGCGCCCGACCGCGGCCAGCGCGAACTGGTCGCGCACCTCCCATCCGACCGCGAGCACCCGGTCGTCCTCGCCGGGCAGCACGATCAGCCGCGCCTCGCGTTCGTCCATCCGGAGGTACAGGCCGTCGGCGACCGGGCCGGACGTTTCGGCGAAGCCGAGCGCCTCCACGGTCAGTTCCCGCCAGCGCGGCAGGTCCCGGCTCTGGACCCGGAGGTATCCGAGGCCTCGGATGTCGGTCATAGCGAAACTCCTTGCGGGATAAGAGAGTTCAGATCATGGAGAGCATCGGACCGGGCGGCGGCTCGACGTCGAGGTCGGTCAGCGCGGACGCGTGGAACACCGAACCGGGCACGTGGATCGCGTGCGCGAGGCCCATGTGGCCGTCGCGCCAGAAGCGCTGGATCGGGTTGTCCATCCGCAGGCCATTGCCACCGCTGCGGGCGACCACCTCATCCATCGCGCGCACCGCTCGCCACGCCGCCGCGACCTGGGTGCGGCGCGACGCGGCACGGTCGGCAAGCGTCACCGGCTCACCGGCCGCAGCCTTGTCGTAGAACCGGGAAACGTTGTCCAGCATGGCAATTCGCGAAGCTTTGATCTCCTCGGCGGCGGCGCTGATCGCGAACAGCACGTATGGATCGTCTTTCACCCGGGTGCCGGTGATTTGCACGCGCGTGCGTTGATATGCCAGATGCGCCGCCAGCGCGCCCTCGGCGATGCCGATCACTGCGGAGGTGATGCCGAGCGGGAAGATCGTGGTGAACGGGACGCCGTACGTCGGGTTGGTGCGGCCGGATTCGCGCAGCGCGCTGCCGTCGGTCATCCGGCTGAACGGGACCGCGCGGTACTCCGGGACGAACGCGTCCTTGACGACGATGTCCTTGCTGCCGGTGCCGCGCAGGCCGACGACGTCCCAGGTGTCCTCGACGATTTCGTAGTCCGCGCGAGGCAGGATCACGTGGTAATTCCGGGGCGGCTGCACGACATTGCCGTCCGTGTCGCCGAGAAAACCGCCGAGGAAAATCCAGTCGCAGTGATCGGTTCCGGACGAGAACTGCCACCGTCCATTGAAGACATACCCGCCGTCGACCGGTTTCAGCACACCCATCGGCGCGTACGGCGAAGCGATCCAGGTGTCGTTGTCAGCGCCCCAGATTTCGTCTTGCACACGACGGTCGCAGAGCGCCATTTCCCACGGGTGCACGCCGACGATCCCGGCGACCCAGCCGGTCGACCCGTCGAGCGACGCCAGCCGCATGACCGTTTCCGCGAATTCGCGCGGATGGGCTTCCGCGCCGCCGTACTCGGCGGGCTGGAGCATCTTGATCGCGCCGGTTTCCCGGAGCACCTTGGCCGCTTCGTCGGCGAGCCGGCCGAGCCGCTCGTTTTCCGGCCCGAACGCCGAAATCTCCTCGGAGCGCTCCTCGATTGCGGCAAGAGCGGGATGGGTCATGGCGCTTCCCTTTCTCCGGTCCGGATACGGTGCGGTCCCGGCTGCCCCGAGCCTCCCAGCGGAGCACCCGGCCGCGCGGACGCGCTCCCGGTCAACGGGATCAGGGCCGCGGCACCTGGTTCCGCACGACCTTGCCGGTCACGTTGCGCGGCAACGGTTCCGTCCCGATCCGCCACCGCGACGGGACCTTGAAATACGCTAGCCGCTCAGCCGCGAACGCCCGCAACTCCTCCTCGCCGACCGACGCGGACACCACCACGACCGCAGCCACTTCCTGGCCCAGGTCGACATGCGGCACGCCCAGCACAATGCATTCCCGCACCGCCGGATGTTCGGCCAGCACGTTCTCGACCTCGGCCGGATAAACGTTCTCCCCGCCGTGCAGGATCAAATCCGACCGGCGCGCGGTGAGCCGCAACTGTCCGCCGGAAAGAACGCCGATGTCCCCGGTGTGCAACCATCGCTGGTCGTCAATAGCGGCGGCCGTAGCTTCGGGATCTTCCCAATAGCCGAGCATCGTGAACGGGCTGCGGACGCAGATCTCCCCCGCGCCGCCGTCGGGCACCAACTCGCCGAAAGCGTCCCGGATCTCCAGCTCCACCGTCGCGATCGGATGTCCGACAGTGCCCGGTGATGCGGCGAGATCAGCCGATGTGGCAACGGAAATCGCCGTGGACGATTCCGTCAGGCCATAGCTGTCGACTAATCCCTGTTCCGCCACCGGAAGCTCCGCGCGCAACCGTTGTTGAAAGGCCGGGGAAGAAGGCGCAGCGCCGAGAGTAAAAGCAGTCAGCGAGGAAAGGTCGTACCGGTCAAGATTGCCGTGCTCCAGCAGTCGGTGCGCCATGGTCGGCACGACGCCCCAGTTCGTCACCCGCTCGGCCTCGACCAGCCGCAACACGCGCTCCGCGTCGAACCCGCCCTGGTGCAGCACCACCGCGCTGCCGTCAGCCAGCCGCGGCACGACCAGGTTGTGCAGTCCGGCGATGTGGAACAACGGGACCCCGAGCAGGTACCGCCGCGCGGACGGATCCACCAGGTCGCCGAGCGCTCGCGCGACTTCGCTGTTCAGCCGGTGAAACTCGATCACCGACGTCAGGTTCCGGTGCGTGTGCACCGCGCCTTTCGGGCGTCCGGTGGTGCCGCTGGTATAGAGAATGACCGCCGGATCGTCCTCCTCGACCGCACAGGAAGGCAGCGGTGCATCCGAACGGCGCGCTAACCGAGGGATGTCCTCCTCGACGGTCAGCACCGGAACGCCGTCCAACAGCGCAGCCCGCTTCGCATCGGCGACCACCAGCGACGGCCGCGTGTGGCCGAGCGCGTACTCCAACTCCCGCCGCGACCACCACGCGTTGTAGCCGACCGCGATCGCGCCCAGCGACACCGTCGCCCAGAACGCGACCACCCATTCCGGACTGTTCGCCGCCGCGATCGCGACCCGGTCGCCCTTGCCGATTCCGTAGTCCTCGCGGAGCGCGCAAGCCACCGACGCCACCTGGCGGGCATGCGCGGCGAAGGTGATCCGGCGGTCGGCCGTCACCAGGTACTCGCGTTCGCCGTGCCGCGCTGAGGCGGCGAGCACCTCCCCCAGCGACCGCGCGCGATGAGCGAAGACCGTCATCGGCACGCCCAGCACAGTCTCCGTGCGCAGTTCACAAGGCCCACCGGGCGCGGTCAGCGCCTGCCGAGGATCAGCGGAGAGGCTCATCAAAGGTCTCCCTCCTCGCGCACCGGTGCGGGCGTGATTGTGCCTGCTCACCGCCGTAAGCGCCGCGCCGATTCCAGTGACCGGGACCGGCTCAGAGGAACGCTGGCTCGCCGTACGCGCCCTGCCGCAGCAGTCCGGGCGACTCGGCCCGGCCGTCGAGGACCCGGTTGGTGCGCCGGGTGACCTGCCAACCCTCCTCGGTGCGCGCGAGCGCCCAATGGTTCGCCGTCGCCCGCCGGACAACAAAGCGGTCGTCCTGATATACCACCATCAGCGAGTGACATACCGCGATCGCCGTATCGCCGTCCACGGTCACGTGCGGCGGGCCGACGAAATGCGCGCAACCGCCGGAAATCCAGCCTTGATGGGCGCTGGACCGCACCATTCGGGCCAGTTGTTCTCGGCCTTCGAGGTAGATCTCGTCGACGTCGTACACCCCGTCCTCGGTCCACAGCGCGGCGACGTCCTCGGCCGCGCCGGCGTCGACCAGCGGTCCGTACGCGGCGATCAGCCTGCTGATCTCGCGTTCGTCCTCCAGCCGTGCGAGCCGTTCCTCCAACTGGGCGATCCGGTCCACTTCAGACCTCGCTTCCTAGCTCGGCGAGCGCTTCGAGCTGCTCGCAATAGTGCTCAGCGGACTTCGCGGCGATCCGCGCACTGACCGTCGTCGCCCCGGCCTCGACGACCCGGGCCAGCCGCTCCCGGCAGGACGCCGCGCCCGGGTCCAGCGGCCTGCCAGGCGACAGCACGACCTGGAAGCCGTCCGGCAGCTCAACCGTGTCGAGCATCCGACGCAGTTCCTCCAGCGACAGCCCGAACGGGACCCAGCCGTCGGCCAGTTCGACCGCCCGCCGGAGCGAGCGCTTGGTTCGGCCGCCGATCCACAGCGGGACTTTCGCCTGCACGGCATGCGGTTCGACGATCATCCCGGCGAAGTCGTAGTGCGGTCCGTGATACGACGGCAGCCGCTGCGACAACGCGGCCCGCAGCGCCCGCAGCGCGTCGTCGGCCCGCTCGCCGCGTTGCTCGAAGGGCGCGCCCAGCAGGTCGAACTCCTCCCGCAGCGACCCGACACCCAGGCCGAGCACGAGCCGCCCGGCGCTGACCGTGTCGAGCGTTCCGTAGCGCTTCGCGATCTCCAGCGGATGGTGATATCCCAACACGAGCACCTGCGTGACCAACCGGATCCGGTTGGTATGAGCAGCCAGGTAGCCGAAGGTCGCGAGCGGATCCCAGTACGTCGATCCGCGCTGCTCCGCGACCGCCACCGGCACCGCGACGTGCTCGCTGCAGGTCAGGTGATCGAAGCCGAGCCGGTCCGCGGTCGCCGCGATCCGCGCCAGGTCTTCGATGCCGGCGGTGTCCTCCCAGGCGTTCGGGTCCCCCGGCAGCCGGGTCACCACGGGGCTCACGAGGCCGATGTCCATGCCGCCATGCCTACCGGCCGCCGGGCCGGCGCGAGCGGCTTCTCCCGCTGATCGGGAGCCGTGCCGCAGTCGCGACCCGCCGCGTGTTGACGCCCCGGGAGGCCGCCGTGTTACCTTCAAAACTAGAAATGATTTCAATTCGTCCGCGAGGAGCACAGCATGACGGTTGTCGCGATCGAAACGGACTCCCTCGGCACGGATGTCGCGCAGAACCGCGCCTTGCCGCCTTCGATGGTCGAGCGGATGACGCTGATCCTCGACGCCTTCGACGCGCCGAGCACCCGGCTCACCCTCGAACAGGTCGCGCGCACGACCCATCTCCCCCGTTCGACCGCGCACCGCATCCTCGACCAGCTCGTGCGGCTGCAGTGGCTGTCGCATTCGTCGTTCGGGTACGCGCTCGGCGCGCGGGCGCTGAACCTCGGCGGCACCGGCGGCAACCACCTCGAACTGCGCGAGGCGACCGCGGCCGTGCTGCACGAACTGCAGTTGCGCACCGGCATGGTCGCGCACCTGGCGATCCTCGACGGCGCTGACGTCCGGTACCTCGACAAGGTCGGCGGCCGGTTCGCCGCGGTCGTCCCGTCGCGCGTCGGCGGCCGCGCTCCCGCGCAGTGCACCGCGCTCGGCAAGGCGATGCTCGCGTGGCTGCCCGCCGAACAGGTCGAGGACCGCGTCATGCCGACGCTCGGCCGCCAGACCAGCCGGACGATCTGTGACATGGTGACGCTGCACCGCGAACTCGGCCGGATCCGCGACCGCAACGGTCTCGCTTTCGAACGCGGCGAGTGCTTCTCTGATATCTCCTGTGTCGCCGCTGCCATCCGAGGCCCGGAAGGGCCGGAAGCCGCGATTTCTCTGGTCGGCGACGCGCAGACCGCATTGGAGCGAGTCGCGCCGCTGGTCGTGGTCGCCGCGCGACAGGTCACGCAGGAGCTCTACCCGATGGTCCGGCTGCGCGCGGCCGAACCCGCCTGGAACTAATCGTCCACAAAGGACTCTCGGTCACTGAGATAACACCAGCTCGCGCACCGCCCGCCGTTCTACGTTCAGCCTCGCAGAAGCGGGGCACTGGAAGGAGATCCGACGATGACCACAGTGGAGCCGGCACCGGACGAGGTCCGCGTGATCGAGGCCGGCGCGGCACCCACGCGGTTCGCCCGCGGATGGCACTGTCTCGGACTGGCCGAGAGTTTCGCCGACGGCAAGCCGCATCCGATCACCGCGTTCGGGCAGAAGCTCGTGGTGTTCGCCGGCGAGGACGGCAAGCTCAACGTGCTCGACGCGTACTGCAGGCACATGGGCGGCGATCTGTCGCAGGGCACGGTCAAGGGCAACGAGGTCGCCTGCCCGTTCCACGACTGGCGCTGGGGCGGCGACGGCCGATGCAAGCAGATTCCCTACAGCCGCCGGGTTCCACTGCGGGCGCGCACCGCGGCGTGGACGACGCTGGTGCAGGACAAGATGTTGTTCGTCTGGAACGACCCGGAGGGCAATCCGCCGCCGCCTGACGTCGTCATTCCGCGCATCGAGGGCGCCACGCGCGACGACTGGACCGATTGGACCTGGTACGAAACGCACGTCGACACGAACTGCCGCGAGGTCGTCGACAACGTCGTGGACATGGCGCATTTCTTCTACGTCCACTTCGCTTTCCCTACGTACTTCAAGAACATCTTCGAGGGGCACGTCGCCACGCAGCTGCAGCGCGGTTCTTCGCGGGAGGACGTGCGTCCGCCCGCCAAGGAGGGCCAGCTGAAGTCGCTCGGCAATACCTCCGTGGCCGCGTACTACGGGCCGTCTTTCATGATCGACGAGCTGACCTATCACTACGAGGGCATGGACATCGACGCCGTGCTCATCAACTGCCACTACCCCGTCACCGCGAACTCGTTCAAGCTGCAGTACGGGATCATCGTCAAGCGCACGGACAAGCTTTCCGGCGCGGAGGCCGAGGCGACCGCGCGCAAGATGGGCGACTTCATCCGGATCGGCTTCGAGCAGGACGTGCAGATCTGGAAGAACAAAACCCGGATCGAGAACCCGCTGCTGTGCGAGGAGGACGGTCCGGTTTACCAGCTGCGGCGCTGGTACGAACAGTTCTATGTGGACGTCGCGGACGTCACGCCGGAGATGACCGAGCGGTTCGAGTTCGAATTGGACACCGCGAAGCCGAACGCCGCGTGGCGCAAGGAGGTCGAGGAGAACCTCAGCCGCCGGACGAGCGAGCGCGTCTGATGGCGATCCGGGCCGACAACCGGCTGCTGGACGAGCCGATGCGGCCGGTCCAATGTGGAACGTGCGAGGCGTGGCTGAAGGTGCGTAAGAGCAGTTGGCATCAGACGAGCATTCAGTGGGATACCAACGCTTCCTCGCGGTGCGTCGAACGGTCGGCTTGTACGGAGGACTTGTTCCGCGGCTGTGGTGCGCTGCGGGATTCGATTGACCGGGCGGTCACGGACGGGGGAATTCCGGTGGCTGGAGAATGAGCATGGTCGAGAAGTACGGGCCGTGGGCCGTGATCGCGGGCGGCTCGGAAGGCGTCGGTGCGTCGTTCGCACATCAGCTCGCCGAGGCCGGGATCAATCTGGTGCTGATCGCACGCAAGCCTGAACCGTTGGCGGAAACCGCGGCGGCGGTGCGAGCGCACGGTGTGGGAGTGCGTACTGTGCAGGTGGATCTGCTCGATCCGGAGGCGCTCTCGGAAATCCGGGAAATGACTGACGGGCTCGAGGTCGGCTTGCTGATCTTCAATGCTGGCGCGAACAGTTACGGCCACGAGTTCGTGACCGGGGACCTGTCCCGCGTGCACGGAGTGATTGACCTGAACATCACCGCGCAGCTCGCGTTGACACATCACTTCGGCGCGTTGATGGCAGCACGCGGACGCGGTGGGATCATGCTGGTGGGTTCGCTGGCCGGATATCTCGGGCAGGCGGAGATCAGCGTGTATTCCGCGGTGAAGGCGTTCAGCCGGGTGTTCGCCGAGGGGCTGTGGCTGGAGATGCGCGAGCGCGGCGTGGACGTGCTGGAGCTCGTGCTGGGCGTGACCCGGACTCCGGCGATGGAACGGGCCGGGCTAGCGTTCGACCTGCCCGGGCTGAACGTGGCCGAGCCGGACGACGTCGCACGCGAAGGGCTGGCACACCTCGCCGACGGACCGGTGTGGGTGGCTGGCGGGAACCTCGCCGCGGCGGAGAAGCGGAGCGGTTTCCCGCGCGCGGAACTGGCGCTGGCCGCACACGAGGCGACGCGGAAGCTGCTCCCGACGCGATAGCCAACGTTCGCACCCTGTCACCTTCTGCGATAGCCAACGTACGTGAGGGGAACCCTCAGGGAATCTGATTCCCTCAGGGTTCCCCTCACGTACTGGCCAAGAATCCGCTCACCGCAGCGTGGAAGCCGGTCGGGTCCTCCACCCACGGCAGATGACCGGCTGGCAGTTGCACGCGCCACGCCATCGGCAGCGCCTGCTCCAGCGAGTCCACCGCCCAGCGAGGCCGGATGTCCGCGGTTCCGTCGACGATCAGGGTCGGCACCTTCAGCGTTTCGCACTGGCCACGCACATCTGGCGAATGCTCGCGGTTCAGGGCGGTATTGCACTCGAAATTCACGCCGAACCACGGGTCGGCCATGGCTTCGGGGTGCCGCAGCGCGCGCTCCCGATCGACGAAGTCCGCGGACCACTGCAGGACGCAGTACTCCCGGTCCTCCTCCGCGGTACGGTCCCGATCCCGCAGCGACTCCCAGCGTGCCCGGTGATTGCCGAGTGCGTCGCGGAGGTTGCGCTGGTAGTCCGCGTGCCAGGTCGAGTCGTCGTCAATCCCGGTGCCGGAGACATAGACCAGCTTCGTCACGCGTTCCGGATGCGCCAGCGTGTAGCGCAACGCCAGCTGCGCGCCCCAAGAATGCCCCAGCAACGTGACGCGGTCCCAGCCGAAATGGGCCAGGACCGCGTCGAGATCAGCCATTGTCCGGGAGACCGAGTACGGTCCCCGACGCTGCGACCGGCCGCATCCGCGCTGGTCCCAGCGACAGAACGTAGCGGCTCCCGAGAGGGAAGCCGCCACGTCCGCCATCATGTCCCACAACCCCGGGCCGCCGTGGCAGAAGACGACTGGTTCGCCGTCACCCGTCCGCGTCGCCCAAAGCCGGAGACCGTCTTCCGTACGCACCGCATGATCCACGCGACGCAGTATGGCCGTGCTCAGGCTTGCGCGACGCTCACCCGAGCGGTCGGGTCGTTCTCCTCGACCATCCCGCCCTGCGCGGGTTTGCGGCCGTGCTTCATCAGCAGGATGATCGCCACCCCGAAGACGCCGACCACGCCCGCCCACAGGTAGGACTGAGTGAACGCGGCGTCGCCGTAGATCACCGCGTGTGACTGGGGCAGCGTCATCCGGACATGCTCGGCCATGATCGCGCCGGTCACCGTCACCGCGGCCGACGACGCCAGCATCGCGATCACGCCGGCGATGCAGTTGCCCGCGCCGCCGAGCCGCTCGGGCAGGGCGTCCTGCAGCAGGTTCGCGTTGGAGGAATGCAGGAACCCGACCGCGAACCCGGCGACGAAGCTGGTGATCGCGACCTGCCACTGCACGGTGAACATCCGCGAGCCGAGGAACATCACGACCAGGAAGCACAGGCTGGACGCGAGCAGCACCTGCCGCGCGCCGATCCGCTTCGACAGGTAGCCGCCGAGCGGGCCGACGACCATGCCCACCACCCCGAGCGGGAATGTCCACAGTGCCAGTTGCAACGCGGAAAGGCCCACGCCGTAGGTGTTTCCGGGAATGTGCGGCGTTTCGAACATGGTCGGGCTGAGGATGCCGTGCGCGTTCATCATGTACGACACCAGTCCGACGGCGACCACCGTCGGCAGGAATTTGCGGCCGACGAGCACCCGCAGGTCGATCAGCGGTTCCTTGGCCTTCAGTTCGCGCAGCACGAACGCGGCCAGCAGCAGCACCCCGATGCCGAACGCGCCGACCGTGGTCGTCGAACCCCAGCCCCACTTGCCGCCCTTGCCGACCGCGATGAGCAGAACGCCGAGGCCGGCACCGAGCAGAATGGCGCCGAGAATGTCGAACGACGATTTGACCCGGACCTTGCTTTCCGGCACCAGCCACGCGTGCAGCGGGAGCAGGACTCCGACGTAAATGACCATGAACCAGAACACGCTACGGAAGCCGAAATTGTCGATCAGCCAGCCAGCGAGAAACGGCCCGGCAACCGCGCCCATACCGATTCCGGTGACTACCGAACCGAGTGCGACCGGCACGTACGAGCGCGGGATGACGTCGCGGACGAGGGCGTAGGAAATGTTCACGATGCCGACCAGGCTGCCCTGCAGCAGGCGGCCGATCAGGAGCAGCGCGAACACGTCGGTCGTCGCGCACACCACGCTGCCGAGCAGGAAGATCGCGCCCATCACCAGGATGATCCGCTTCTTGCCGTAGCGGTCGGCGGCCTTGCCCGCGAGCGGGAGCACGACCGCGCCGGCGAGCGTCACCACCGAGGCCGCCTGCGCCACGTCGAGGGTCCGGAAATGCGCGGCCATCCCGGGCAGCGCCGGATACACCATGAGGATTTCGAACGTGGCTATTTCGGAGAGCAGAATGATCAGCGCGCAGACCGCGATGATCCGCCCGCGGGAAACAGGTCCGTTCGCCGGATTCAGGTCGAGTGCCATGCCGGTCCCTTTCCAGAAGTGATCAGGGGAATCCCCGCCGGAATACGAGGTCCCGCGCTGATGAGGCCGGAATCGCCGTGAGCGTAATCACGGCCTCCGGGCGGTCCCGGCGCGATCCCGCTCACCGGGAGTCTTCTCAGATGTGCGAACCTCCGTCCACGCGGATCTCCGCGCCGGTCAGGTATCCGGCGTCGGCGGACGCGGCGAAGGCGATGGTCGCGGCGATCTGGTCCGGTTCCGCCGCGCCCAGCGGCGAGCGGATCCGGCTGTAGTAAGAGACGTCGAGACCGGCCAGGACATCCGCGCCGACCAACGGCGTCGCGACTGTGCCCGGCGACACGACAACCACCCGGACGCCGCGGCCGATCACCTCCGCCGCCAGGCTCAACGAGAATCCCAGCACCGCGGCTTTGCTCGCTGAATAAGCTGTCATGTAAGGATTTCCGTGCGTGGCGGAACTGGAGGCCACGTTCACGATCACGCCGCGTCCGTTGGGCAGGTGCGGCAAGGCTTCCCGGCAGCACAGCGCGGTGCCGATCAGATTTACGTCATAGAGCCGTCGGAGATCCGCGACAGTCAGCTCCGCGATCGGGGTGGTGCGGTGGATTCCGGCGACATTGACGACCACGTCGATACCGTCGAGTTCAGCCGCGGCGGCCCGGACCGCGGCGGAAACCGCGGTCTCGTCGGAAACATCGGCCTGATACGGGAGGATCCGTTCGGCTTCCGGCAGCCCGGAATGGTCGACGTCGACGGAGAAGACTGCCGCCCCTTCGGCCGCGAGACGGAGCGCGGTAGCTCGGCCGATCCCCGAGCCACCACCGGTGAGCAGGACTTTCGCGTTCTCGAAGCGGTGCACCCGTCGCACGCTGCCACCGGCGCCGCTCCCTACGCGGTGGCGATCCCGCTCACCGGACTCGATCAAGCCTCGTAAGTCACCTTGACCTCGTCCGTCCGCGGCCTGGCCTGACAGGCCAGAATCAACCCGTCCGCAAGATCCTGCGCGTCGAGGACTTCGTTGTGCGCCAGGTCCACTTCACCGCTCACCAGCACACAGGCGCAAGCACTGCACGCGCCCTCCCGGCACGAGAACGGCGCGTCCAAACCTGCCGCCAGGAGGACGTCAAGCAATGCGTTCTCTCGTGGCCAGCGCAACGTCCGCGTCTCGCCGTCGAGTTCGACTTCCACCGTGCTCGCCGGGCCGGACTCGTTCACCTCGACCGCGGCAAAAGGATCACCAGTAAGCGAGGTGAACCGTTCCACGGTAACGCTTTCCACCCTGAGTCCATTAAGGACGATGGAAGCCAGATCCATGAACGGGCCAGGTCCACAGAGGAACGCCGCTCGCTCCCGATACGGCGCGGCCAACGCCCGAAGCCCGGCCTCGGTCGGCAACCCCTGCACCGATTCCAGCCAGTGCAACACGGTCAGCCGGTCCGGATGTTCCTTCGTCAGCCGCAGCAGCTCGTCCCGGAAAATCACCGACTGCTCGTCGCGGTTCGCGTAGACCAGGGTCACCCGCCCGGAACCGGCGCGGAGACAGGACTTCAGGATCGACATCACCGGCGTGATCCCGCTGCCCGCGGCGAGAAGGAGCACGTCGGCGTCGAGGGAACGCGGGGTGAACGTGCCGGACGGCCGCAGCACGTCCAGCACAGTCCCCTCGACCGCATTGTCCACCAACCAATTCGATCCGTACCCGCCCGCAGTGCGCTTCACCGTGATTCTCGGCGGCTCCTCGCAATGCGGGGAACTGCACAGCGAATAACAACGCGCGACACTGTCCTCAGTAGACGGAATCCGCACGGTGAGGAATTGCCCCGGCAGGTAGTCGAAACTGCCGTCGATCGGTTCCAGTACCAGCGAATGCGCGTCGGCGGTCTCGCGGACCACCTCGGTCACCCGCACGCGCATCGTGCTCATGCCGAGCGCGCGGCGTGCTGCGCCGCGAGATAGCCGAAGACGATCGACGGCCCGATCGTCGCGCCCGGACCAGCGTATTCGTTGCCCATCACCGCGGCGGTCGTGTTGCCGGTGGCGTACAGGCCGTCGATCGCCGAGCCGTCGCCGCGCAGCACCCGGCTGTTCTCGTCGCACACCAGGCCGCCCTTGGTGCCGAGGTCGCCGACCTCGATCCGGAACGCGTAATACGGCCCCTTCTCGATCACGTCGAGACAGGGATTCGGCAACGTCGGGTCGCCGTAGTACCGGTCGTAGGCGGACTCGCCGCGACCGAAATCGCTGTCCACTCCGGCACGGGCAAAACCGTTGAACCGCTTCACGGTTGCCGCCAGCGCGTCAGCCGGAACACCGATCTTCTCGGCAAGACCAGCCAAGGTCTCCGAACGATGCGCGATTCCCGCCGCGTAGTACGGCTCCGGAATCGGCGCACCCGGCAGGATCTGCGCGAACGGATACCGCGCGCGAGCCTTCGCGTCCATGACGAACCATGCGGGTACGTGTCCGCCCTGGAGCTGGGCGTGCACGAAGGTGACATACGGCGCGGATTCGTTGGTGAACCGCCTGCCCTCGGCCGACACGATGACCGAACGCGGGATCGACCGTTCGGACACCAGCGGCACGACCGCGCCGGACGGGTGCCGCACCGACGGCATCCACCACGCGTCGTCCATCAGGTCCGTAGCCGCACCAACGCCCAATCCCGCCTCGATGCCGTCGCCGACGTTCTCCCGCGCGCCGCCGCTGCAGTCATCCCAGGCGGCTTCCGGCAGATAGCGTTTCCGCAGGTCAGCGCTGTGCTCGAAGCCGCCGGTCGCCAGCAGCACGCCGCGGCGGGCGCGGAGCCGCTGCTGCGCACCGTCGTGCTCGGCGACAATCCCGGTCACCCGGCCGTCCTCGACCACCAGCTCGGTCATCGGCGATCGCAGCCACAACGGGACCCCGGCGTCCTTCAACGCCATCCGCAACCGTGCGACCAGCGCACGGCCGCCGGTCGCCATGTGCCGGCGCCGGACCACATTGGACGACACCCGCCATGCCGCGATCACCGACGCCCACCGGCCGCGCCAGGTGCGCTTGACCATCGCCAGATCGTGGTAATCCTTCGCGGTGACCCACAGGCCGAGCGGCCCCTTCATCGTGTTCGGCCGCTGGTGCCGCTCGTCCTCGCCGAGGTTCCGGGTGTCGAACGGCTTCGCCTCGACCGACCGGCCTAGCGGACGGCCACCTTCCAGTTCCGGGTGGTAATCGGCGTAACCCTTGACCCAGAAGAACCGCAGCCATTTGCTGCGCTCCAGCAGTTCCATCGCCGCCGGACCGTGGTCGACATACGCGTCGAGCCGCTTCGCCGGCACCCGCCCTTCGGTGAGCAGATCGAGGTAACGCCGGATCGACGCCCGGCTGTCGTCGTGCCCGGCCGCGCGCAGCGTCGGATTGTTCGGGATCCAGATGCCGCCGCCGGAAATCCCGGTGGAGCCGCCGTACATCGCGCCTTTCTCGACGACCAGCACGTCCAGCCCGGCCGCCGCGGCGGTCAGTGCCGCGGTCATTCCGCCGCCGCCCGACCCCACGACGACGAAGTCGTACTCCGCGTCCCAGGCCATCATTCGCCGTCCTTCCGGAGCAGGAACGCGAGAACGGCGCTTTCCCACGCTTCTTTCTGCTCGATCATCGTCCAATGACCGCAATTCGGAAGAATATGGAGTTCCGCGTGGGGAATCGTGCGCATCGGAATCAACGCCATGTCGAGCGGGCTGACCCGGTCGTCCCGGCCCCAGGTGATGAGCGTGCGGGCGCGGATCTTGCGCAGCGTCGCCCACAGCGGGGTGACATCGAGGGCCGCTTGCGCCTGAAGCACCCCTTTGCCGTACATTTTCTTGGCACTGGCCAAGGAATCCGCCGCGGTCGCGAGCCGCCAGCGTTCCTCGATCAGTTCTTCGGTGATCAGGCCGCGGTCGAAAACCATCGAATTCAGCCACTGCAAGAGCCGCTCGCGCGTCGGGTCCTCGACGAATTCGGTCAGCAGGTTGATGCCCTCGCCCGGAGCCGGGCTGAAGATGTTCGTGCCCATCCCGCCGACGGTCACCAGCCTGCGGACGCGATCCGGCTGCGCGATCGCGGTGCGGGTCGCGACGAACCCGCCCATCGAGTTGCCGACGAGGTCGGCGGCGGCGATGCCGAGCCCGTCGAGCAGGTCGAGCACCGCGCGTTCGGCGGCGGGCATCGGCGGGTCCGCGACCGGGTCGCTCACGCCGAATCCGGGGAATTCCAGGATCAGGCACCGGAAATGCGCGGCGAACGACGGCAGATTCGCCCGGAAGTTCTGCCATCCGGTGACGCCGGGGCCGGATCCGTGCAGCAGCACGACCGGCGGGCCGTCGCCTGCTTCGTGGTAGCGCAGCACGCCCCGGTCGGTGCGGAGTTCGCGCAGCGTCGCGTCGTGGCTCAGTTCCGGCATGGCTGACCTCTTGCTCGTGGGTGCGGGATGCCGCCGAAGCTAGCCAGCCGCCGCACGCGCGCGGGCCTTCAGTCCCGGTCACCGAGAGAGCTCGTCCCGGGCACTGCCGGCAGCTTTTACCGTCGAAGCCATGCAAGCCACCGAAGCACCGACCCCGCTGGAAATGCGCCGCGCGCTGAGCCGGTTCGCCAGCGGCGTCACCGTGGTGACCGGCGTCGACGGCGGCGAGGCGGTGGGATTCACCTGCCAGTCCTTCGCGTCGGTGTCGCTGGAACCGCCGCTGGTGCTGTTCTGCGCCGACCGCGGCGGCCGGGCGTGGCCGCGCATCCGCGCCGCCGGGCGGTTCTGCGTCAACGTGCTGGCCGAACCGCAAGCCGATCTCTGCGCTCGCTTCGGATCCCGTCACGGACTTCGCTTCGCAGGACTGGATTGGGAGCTTTCCCGGTGGGACACACCGGAATTGCCCGATGTGCTGCTGCGCGTGCACGCTGACATCGAAACGGTGCACCACGCGGGCGACCACGACGTGGTCCTCGGCCGGGTGCTCGCGCTCGACCCCGGCGCCGACGAGCGGCCGATGATTTTCTACCGCGGCGATTTCGGCGTCGAAGGCCGTCCGGACGAGGTCCCGGGCTACCTCTGGGGCTGGAGCGACCGCTGAGCCTCTTCCTCCAGTGCCCGCACCATCGCCACCGCCGCCGGACCAGGCTGCTCCCCGGTCACCGCCCACAAGCTGCGCCGCAGGCCGCCGCACTCGTCGCGCACGGGGACCCACCGGACGTCGGCGGGCAGCGCGTCCGCCGCGAAACCGGGCACCAGCGAAATTCCCAGTCCCGCCGCGACCAGGCCTAACCGCGTCGGCCACGCGCGCACCGAGAACGCGATCATCGGCCCGGCGATTCCCGGCCACGTCCCGAATTCCGGCGAACTGCCCGCGCCGACGATCCAGTGCTGCTCGGCCAATTCGTCCGGTTCGACCCAGCTGCGCCCGGCGAACGGATGCGCTTCCGCGACCGCGACCCCGTACCCGATTCCGCCGCGCAATTCGGTGCGGCGCAAGCTGTCGAAGTCGTATTCCGGCAGATCGTCGCCGGTCACGACCACCGCGACCTCAAGCCGCCCGCGCCGCAGCGACTGCAGCTGCGCCGGGGTCGCGGACTCGGCGAGCTGCACCTCCACGCCCGGATGCGCGCGCATCAGCCGGGAAACCGCCCTCGGCAGCAAAACCGCCGACGCGGCGGGAAAGGCGCCGACGGTGATCCGTCCGGCGAGCCGGTCCCGGAGCCCGGCCAGTTCTTTCCCGGCCGCGCTCACGCTTTCCAAAACCCGCCCGGCGTGCCGGATCAGCACTTCCCCTGCTGTCGTAGGACGGATTCCGCGGGCGTGCCGCTCGAACAACGCGGTTCCAGTAGCGCGTTCGCTCGCCGCGATCTGCCGCGACACCGCCGATTGCGTGTAGCCGAGCCGATGCGCGGCAGCACTGAACGACCCGGTGCGGGCCACCTCCACCACGACCCGGAGGCCGGTGAGCGTCAGATCAGCCATTCCGCCAACCATATCCGAAACGCGCTTTCCCGGACGTCCACAGTAGACGCCACCGCGGTCCCCTCCCCTTGGCCACGACGCAAAATACCGGCCCGATCCGCGCGGGCCGAGGTTTTCGCGCCCCGAAGGACACCGAGCGTGCCCCAATTACCTCGCCGCAGGTGCCGCCGAACGCCCGAATCGCGGTTGCGGCGAACAGTCGAACTCGCCGCGAACCGCTCAGCGCGCGAAACACCGGCACGGCGCCGGGCGATGTCCTTGCCAGGAGTGGCGAAAAGAATCTCGAGCGTGACCGTCGGCCGACGGTCTACTGTGGAATGCCCGCACGCACCCGCTGTTCACCGGGTGGCCGTCGCCGCTTAACCGCTGACGGTAACTTTCCGGCGGCGCGCCCGCGATGTCCATTCTGACTGCGACGGCTTGTCACCGGACGGCCGTCCGAGCCGGACTGAGGTTGCGACACATGAAAAGCGCTCGAAGTCCACGTCGGACTCCCCGGTTCCAGCTGATCGGCGGCCCGGGAAATGCGACGAGATGGCGGCTCCTCGGCACGAACAACGCGTCGCTGGGGCTGGGCACCGTCGACTACCGCAACGGAGAGGAATGCGTCGCGGCGATCCAGTGGCTGTGCGCGAACATCCCGCGCACGCGCATGGAACTGACCCACGACCACGGAATCGACTGGCGGTGGCTGCTGCGCGCGGGCAACGGCACGATCGCGTCGGCGAGCCACGCCTACGGCCGCCGGATCGAGGCACAGCACGGATACGAGCGCTTTGTCGCCGCGATCGGGGAAGCGGCGGAATTCGCGGCGGAGGGCCGGATCACCGACTGGCGCACGAAGTACCGGCTGCCGGGCTGATCGCGTTCGTCGGGCATTAACTCCCGCGCCGTCGGGTGGGAACGCGACCAACCGGGCACTGTTTGCCGAACCCCGCGAGGTTTGATCCCGGCCACGGAATCCCGTGGTCGAGACCAGACAGAAAGAGTACAAACTGATGCGTGCTCGTACTGCCCGGTTCGTGGGCGTCTCCGCCGCGGTCGCCGCGGGTGCGGCCCTGATTTTCCCGGGTACCGCCAGCGCAATCCCCGGTCCCAACGGAACCAAGGAGGTCGTCGCGGCCGTCGGCTCCGACACCATCGCGGACGTCACGTCCGCGGTGTTCGCCGCCGCGAACAGCTCGACGGCGAACACCGACCCCGACAACTACGTGAACGTGCCGCCGGTTCTCGCCCCCGGCACCTCGTTCACCGTCCCCGGCGACGCCTTCGACGGCGGCACCACCTACAACGGTTCCAACCCGCCGCCCAACGGTTCCTCCGCGGGCAAGACCGCGCTGGCCAACGCCGCCGCGGCGGGCAGCGCCTCGGTCGACCTGGCTCGCTCGTCCTCGCCGCGCTCGGCTTCCGACCCGGCGACGTTCCAGTACTACGGCTTCGCCAAGGACGGCGTGTCCTGGGCTGCCTCCTCGACCGGAGCGGGCGCCGGCGTCACCCTGACGCTCGCACAGCTCCGCGACATCTACAGCGGCGCCATCACCAACTGGAACCAGGTCGGCGGCGCCAACGCCCCGATCGACGTCTATCTCCCCCAGACCGGCTCGGGCACGCTGTCCTTCTTCACCACCACTGTGCTCGGCTTCGACCCGACCACCAAGCCGGTCGTCGTCAACCGGTTCCAGGAAAACGAAGCCAACACCATCGACGCCGGCAAGCAGTCGACGGCTATCGCGCCCTATTCCGTGGCCCAGTGGGTCGCGCAGGGCAACGGCGTCGTCAGCGACAAGCGCGCCGGCTTCTTCGAAGGCACTCTGACCGGTGCCGGTTCGGACGGCGCCCCGGTTTCGGGCACCGCTCCGAACTTCGCCCCGGCGTTCGCCGACGGCTTCACCGGCGCCCGCACCGTGTACTACGTGCTCGACACCCGCTCGAAGTCCTACGGCGCGGCGCTCAACGCGGTCGGCTTCGATTCGGACGGCCCGAGCCCGCTCTGCGCCGGCAGCCTCGCCGCCACGCTGTCGCAGTACGGCTTCAAGCCGCTGCAGGCCGACGCCACCGGCGTCACCTGCACCCTCTCCTGACGCACTGAGCATCGGCCCGGCCGGGAAGCTTTCTCCCCGGCCGGGCCGATCCCGCTTTTCCGGCCGGATCCGCGCGGAGCGGTCCTTTCCGGTGCCCGGCGGTCTCTACGATCCCGGCGCCACACACCTGCCGGGCTGCTGCCAACCCGGCTCCCGACGGCGCCGTCACGGGCTACTCGGCAGCGGCTCGATCGAACTCGTCTCTTCCGACGCGCCGCCGCTGTCTTCCGATCCGTCGACGTCGCAAGCTCCAGGGGCCCCGCCAGAGACGCCGTCTCCTGGTCCGTGTCGTCGAGCGGCACCAGAGTCACTCTGGCCATCGGCCAACTGCGCGACGTCCGCAAGGGCACCGTCACCGCTTGCAGCCAGGTCGGCGGTGCCAACGCCCCTATCACCGTCTCCGTGATTCGGCTTCGACCCAGACACCAAGCCTGTCGCCCTCCGGCTGTTCCAGGAGAACGACGCACAACCATTTCCCCGCCGACCGGCCGAACGCGATCGCGCCTTGCTCCGCGGCGCAGCGGGTCGAACAGGGCGACGAGGTGGTCTTCGAAGGAACTCTGACCGGCGTTTCCTCGGCAGCCACTCCGCGTACCACGTGGCCGACACTCGAGCACCGTCCTGCGCCGCCCTCAACGCGATCGGCTTCGACGACGGTTTCGAACCGCTGCCGCCCGAACGCGACCGCGTCACCTGCTCTCACGCCTGATCCATCGGGACGGATGCCGGAAATACGGGATCTCTCCGTATTTCCGGCATCCGGTTCGGCAGATCAAGCCCAACCAGGCAACAACCTCCACACCGCCGACGCCGCCAACACCGCCAGCGCCAGCAACGCCGGTGTCGTCAGCACATAGGTGGACACCGAACGCCAGCGGCGGTACAGCACCGTCGCCCCCACCGCCACCACCGCGAAGCCGCCGAACGCGAGCACCAGCCGGGCCCAGCCCCCGGTGTCTCCGGTGCGCCCGTCTTGGGCGTCCGCCCGGCCGTTCTGCGGCGTCGGGCGGAACGGCTTGCCGTCGAGGACGGCCGTCACCACCGTCGCGCTCGACGCGGAACCCGGCCACCACGAGTCCGAGGTGACGAGCGTCAGCCGGTCGTTCTCGGTGCGGCCGTAGTCGCGGTCCTCGTCCAGGTCTCGGGCCGCCGTGTCGGTCACGGTGTAGACCGATTTCCCCTGGGTGGTCGCGACCACCAGCCGGTCCCCCCGCGACAGTTCGCTGAGCCGGGAGAACGGCGCCCCGTATCCGGAGTACCGGCCGACCACCGCGGAGTTGCCCGGCTGGCCGGGGCCCGAGGTTCCCGGGACATGCCCCGGCCCGGACATCGTGTCGCCCGGTTCCACGCCTTCGAGCACCACCTGCTGCACCTGCAGTTTCGGGATCTCCAGCACCGCCACCGGCGCACCGGACTCCGGCGGTTTCGTCACCGGCGCGGCGCCGAGCAAAGTACGTGCCGCGCCCTGCGCCTGGGCCATCCGGCTCTGCAGGGCCGAGAGCGCCGCTCGCTGATCGTTGTTCGCCAGCATCGGCCCGAGTGCGTAGGCGACGATGCCGAAGCACAGCACAGTGGTGACCAACCAGCCGACGACCGCGATAACTGTCCACTTTGGATTCAAGTGCACCGGGGCACGCAGCGTCGCGGTCATGCGCGGCGTCGCAATGCGATCACCCTGCCGGCGAGCTGGTTCAGCCACGGCGGCAACGGCTTGCCCGCGGTCAGGTAGCCGGTCGTCGGCGGCAGGAACACCAGCGCGACCAAAGCGAGCAACGGAATCAGCGCCCCCAGCACGCCTGCCCCCGGGAACAAGGGGATCTGCACCGCCGCGGCGACGCTGCGCCCTTCCTGCATGCTCGCTTGGGTCGGCGCTTTCATCGCCAGCGCCGCGGCTTCCGCCGCACCGGGGCCATTCGAGCCAGAGCGAGGAAGCGGACCGCCGAAGCCCCCGCCGAGCGGTGTGGCGCCGGCGGGCTGACCGGCCCCGGGGCCGCCGTCCGCCGCGCCAGGATTCCGGGCTTCCTTCTGCTCATGGCAGGAAGCCGTCGCCGTGCCGGAGCCCACCTTCGCCGATGCCGCCTGCGCCGCGGACAGCAAATCCGGCGGCAGCGGGACCATTCCGGGCCCCATGCCGCTTTGGCCCTCGTTGATCGAGGCCTTCAGGAAGGCGGCGAGCTGCGCCTGTTTCGCGGCTTCCGGCGCGCACGAAGCATCGACCAGCGGGTTGACCGGAGCGGCGACGGACTCGACGTAGGCGAGCGGATACGCCTCCGGATCGCCGTTGGCGACGAGCCGGATCGAACCGTCCTTCGTCGCTTCCGCGTGCGCGGCCGCCGCTTCCAGCGACTTCGGGGTCGGCGCGACATAGCCGCCGTGGCCGTTGGGCAGGGCGACCGGAGTCCAGCCGTTCTCCGTCGCCGTCGCCAGATCGGTGACCACCCAGTTCACGCAGCCGTTCACGCAATCCCCGCCGTTCCCCAGGGTGGCGTTGCTCACCTGCTTGCGCACGTTGATCCGGCCGGTCTTCGCGTCGACATTGTGCGCGGTGTCGTCGCCGAGGTTCAGCCCGTTGAGATCGGTGACCACGCCGACCGGTCCGTCGCTCCCCTTCAGCGGTTCGCCTTGGTGATTCACGAAGCGCGCGTATTTCCAGGCCGGGGATCCGTTCAACCGGCTGCTGAGCACCAGGGGCACCGTGCCCGGCCCGGCTTCCCCGGCCACCCCGAAGAACGTGAGGTCGGAACGCCCGGCCCGCGCGTCGGCGGCCCCGCCCACCTCGCTCGGGCCGATCGCGGCGAGCGCGCGGTTGCGGTTCACCAGCGCGGATCCGTCGACGAAGATGCCGCCCCGGCCGGTGCTGCCCGGCTGCTCGCCGCCCTTGCTCAGCAGGTTGGCCAGGTCGTCCCAGCTGAACGCGAGATGGTCCGACAGCCGCGACTTCAGCCGGGTGCCGAGGTCGTCGCGGTCGTCCGGCGTCCAGCCGATCGCGGCGAGCACGGTGGCGTTGAGCCCCACGGGAACATAGCTGCGGGCCCGGACCTGCTGTGCGGCGAGCGCACCGCCGGACCCGGTGACGACCACGTCGGTATCGCCCTTGTCGAACGACGTCAGCCCGACGTCCTCGGTTTCGTTCACGATGTTGACCGGCTGGGCCGCCTTCGTCGGTGCACACAGCATCTGGTTCCAGTCGACCGCCGTGCGTCCGAAGCGCTCCGGCATGCTCCCGGTCAGGGTGCTCGGCCCGATGCCGCCGCATCCTTGGATCTTGATCCCGGGCGCGCTGGCGCGAAAGCGGATCGAACTGTCGATCACCTTCTGCGCAGGGCTGGTGGGCGTCCACGGGATCGTGATCCTCAGCGTCAGCGTGCACGGGTGGTTCTCGTCGCAGGCGAAGGAAAACTTCTTGTTGCCAGGATTGGCCGGCCACGGGAATTGCGGGCTCTTGACGATGTCGGTGAGGCCGGGATCGTAGGGCACGGCGTGCGGCGTAGCCGCTCCGCGAGGCACATAGGTGTCGAACACGATGTTCTTAGTGGCAGCGCTCCGCCCCCGGTCCTTCGGCGGGCCGCTGAAGCTCGAGCTCGACAGCTCGTCGTTGAACTGGCCGCAATAAGCCGCGACTCGGTTCACCATCGAGTCGTCGTGGACCCAGGACCGGGTATGCGTCACCGGGTCAAGCTTGTTGATCACCAGCGAGTCAGGCAGTTGCTCCGGGCACACGTAATAGTTCGCGACAGCTCGTGTGGGCAAGCCCGAGATCGTGATCCGCAACGAATCCCCGTCCTGCGCGTTCATCGGGTCAGCACCGGTGACCTGCACTTGGTAATTCAACGGACTCGGCTGCGTCTGCGCGGACGCGGCCGGCACGACGGCGACGCCCAGCACCGCGAGCACTCCGGCGGGTAGTACGTGCGCCACGCGTCTGAAGCGGTTCATGGGTTCAACTTCTCCAGCGTCGCGCGCGGCGTCAACAAACAGGAACGGAACGCGGGCACCGGTTCACGTACGCGCCGTCGGGCCTTCGCTGTCCAGCCAACTTTCTCCGCTTCCGGCTCGTAATACTCGCTGCCGTGACCGTCTCGTCCTCCTCGTCCGGCCCCGCGCCGCCGGAGCGTCTCGTCCTCGCCGATCTGCCGTCTCGGGCCGATCGGCTCTTTCGCCGCGTCACGAGCGGGGCCGGGCTTTCGGTGCTCGCGCTCTTGATCGTGATCGGGTTCTTCCTCGTCTACCGGTCCGCGCCCACGTTCGAGGCCAGCGGTTTCGGCTTCTTCACCACGATCCAGTTCGACCCGGCTTCCGGGCATTTCGGCGTTCTCGGCCTGCTGTACGGCACGGTGGTGGTCGCGCTGATCGCGGTCGCCGTCGCGGTGCCGTTTTCGGTGCTGGCCGCGCTGTTCATCAGCGATTACGCCAGTCCGCGGATGCGCGGGTTCCTCACCGGGCTCGTCGACCTGCTCGCCGCGATCCCCAGTTTGCTCTACGGCCTCTGGGGATTCAGCTTCCTCCGTCCGTACATCACTCCGTTGTCGCAATGGATGACCGACAATCTCGGCTGGTTCCCGCTGTTCGAGACGAAACCGGGCGCGGTGCTGTTCAATTCGATGTTCGTCGCGGGGCTCGTGGTTTCGCTGATGGTCATTCCGATCACGACGTCGGTCATCCGCGAGGTTTTCACTCAGACTCCGCCCGGGGAAAAGGAAGCGGCGCTCGCTCTGGGCAGCACTCGTTGGGGCATGGTGCGCACGGTTGTGCTGCCGTTCGGCCGCGGCGGGATCGTCGGCGGCTCGATGCTCGGGCTCGGCCGTGCGCTCGGCGAGACGATCGCGGTTTCCCTTCTGCTGCCTCAGGTTCCGGAATTGACGACGCATCTGCTCGAGTTCGGCGGCGCGACTATTTCGGGCTTCGTCGCTAACAACGCGGGACAATCCGGGCCTGCGTTGAGCGGGTTGATGGCGGCCGGGCTGGTGTTGTTCGCCTTTACGCTGGCGACGAACTTCACCGCGTCGGTGATCATTTCCCGCAGCCGTTCCGGAGCGGGGGTCGACGCGTGACCGCCACCGAAATCCGTCCCGAACAAGTGCGTCCGATTCCGGTGCGCCGTCGGACGTCTGCGACCACGCCGCAGGACCGGCTCGTGGCGCTCGGCTGCGCCGTGTCCGCGACTCTGCTGACCTGGTTCGTGATGCACCAGCTGCTGGTGTCGCCGGGCTGGCTCGCCGATCTGGTCGTGGCGTATCTGCTGTACCTGGGGATGCTCTACCTCGTCACTCGCGACCGGCTCGGGCGGCTCGCGGCGGTCGACAAGCTGGTGTCCGCGGTGGTGGTGAGCGGCGCGGTCGGCCTGCTGATTCCGTTGCTGTTCCTGCTCGGTTACATCGTCCTCAAGGGCGTGCCGAGCTTGCGGCCGGCGTTCTTCGGGCACGACATGTCAGCCGTCGCGCCGACTGATCCGGCGACGGCGACCGGTGGTCTGCACGCGATCGTCGGCACCCTCGAACAAACGGCGCTCGCGCTCGTGTTCGTCGTTCCGCTCGGCGTGCTCACCGCGATATTCCTCAACGAAACCCGGTCCCGTTTCCGCCGCCCGGTGCGGATTTTCGTGGACGCCATGAGCGGTCTGCCATCAGTGGTCGCCGGTCTTTTTGTTTACGCGGCACTGATCCTGCCGCCCGCGCAACTCGGCTTCTCCGGGTTCATGGCGACGCTCGCGTTGACAATGATCATGCTGCCGACCGTCACCCGCACCGTCGATGTCGTGCTTCGCCTAGTGCCGGACGGCCTGCGCGAGGCATCACTCGCCCTCGGCGCGAGCCGCGCGCGCACGGTCTGGTCAGTCGTGCTGCCGACCGCGCGCACCGGCGTGAGCACCGCGATCATTCTCGGCATTGCCCGAGTGGTCGGCGAAACCGCGCCGTTGCTGTTCACTTCCTTCGGCACGCTTTCCATGAATTTCAATCCGTTCAGCGAACCGCAGGAAAGCTTGCCCCGCTTCGTTTACCGCTACATCAAAGAACCGCTCGCCTCGGCGCAGGAACGCGGGTACATCGGCGCGCTGGTGCTGATCCTGCTGATCTTCGCGCTGTTCGCCCTGACCCGGCTGATCGGCCGCAAACGCTGGTCGGCGCGCCGCACGAAAACCAGGAGTGCCCGGTGACCGAAACCCTCGAAGTCCGCGAACCCGTCCGGGTGCTCGGCGGGCCGCCGCCGGGCGCGGCGACACTGGAGGCGCGCGGCGTGCACGCCTGGTTCGGCGACCGGCTCGTGCTGGAGGACGTCACTCTCGCGATGCCCGCCAACGAGGTGACCGCGCTGATCGGCCCGTCCGGCTGCGGGAAATCGACGTTCCTGCGCATTCTCAACCGGATGCACGAACTCGTCGGCACCGCGAGCCTGGCCGGGGAAGTCCTGCTGGACGGCGACGACATCTACGCCGAGGGCACTCGCGCGCAGCACGCCCGGCTGCGGATCGGCATGGTGTTCCAGAAGCCCAACCCGTTCCCGGCAATGTCCATTCGGGACAACGTGCTCGCCGGGCTCAAGCTCGCCGGCGTCAAATGCGCGGACAAGGACGGGCTGGTCGAGCAGAGCCTGGAGCGGGCCGGGCTGTGGCGGGAGGTCCGCGACCGGCTGAACTCCCCCGGCGGCGCGCTGTCCGGCGGGCAGCAACAGCGGCTGTGCATCGCGCGGTCGCTCGCGGTGCAGCCGAATGTGCTGCTGATGGACGAGCCCTGCTCGGCGCTCGACCCGACGTCCACGCGGCGGATCGAGCAGACGATCGTGGCGATCTCCGACGAGGTGACCGTCGTGATCGTGACGCACAATATGCAGCAGGCGCAACGGGTTTCGCATCATTGTGCGTTTTTCCTCGCCGGGGAGAACGAGCCTGGCCGAGTGGTCGAGCACGGGTCTACTGAGCAGATCTTCGAGAGCCCGGAAGACAGCCGTACGCACGACTATGTCCACGGCCGTTTCGGCTGAACTGGGGAGTTTGTGATGCATCGCAAAAGATGGGCCGGGCTTGGCTGCGCGGGGGCGTTGCTGGCCGGACAGGTTTTGCTCGCTCCGGCCGCGGAGGCGTTCAGCCAGGTCAACGGGTCGGGATCGACGTACGTCGGGCTCGCGATGAGCGACTGGCAGAATGGCGCCAATTCGCGCGGTATTCCGGTCAATTACAGCGCACTCGGTTCTCCGGCCGGGGTTAATCAGTATGGCGATCACACCGTCGACTTCGCGGGCACGGAGGCGGAGGTCAGTTCGCTCGAGGCGGCAGGTGGCGGAGGAGCCACGGCGAAACAGCGCGGATACCAGTATGTTCCCGACGTCGCTGGCGCGGTCGCGGTGATGTACAACGTCACCGATGCCGGTGGACGCCGCGTCGACACCCTGCATTTGACCCGGGATGTGGTCGCACGGATCTTCGCGCGGCAGATCACTCGCTGGAGCGATCCGGCAATCAGCGCCACCAATGGCGGGTTTGCCCTGCCGGATCAGCCGATCACGTTGGTCGGCCGCAGTGGGCAATCCGGTACGACGGCGCTGTTCTACGACTTCGTGGCGCACGTCGCGCCGGGGCCGTACGGGGACTTCGTCGGCCGGAATGTCGACAAGGGGATCGGGCCGCTGCCGTCCGGAGTGCGGCCGATCCAGCTGCCGACACGGGGGCCGGACGCGGACTTCTACCGGCTGTTCGCCGACTCCGACCAGATCGCCCAGACGCTGGCCAACGGCAGCGTCCCGTTTTCCATCGGGTACGACGAATTCGGTTACGCGAAGAAGTACAACGCACCGACCGCGTGGGTGGAGAACCAGGCCGGTAAATACACACTGCCGTACGCGGCCAATATCGCGGCGGCATTGACCAAGGCGAATCTACGCCCGGACCTCAGCCAGGAACTGTCCGGCGTCTACGCCAATCCGGATCCGTCTACCTATCCCATTTCGGCGTATTCCTATTTGATGACGCCGTGCGGGTCAGGCCGGGACACCTGCAAGGGCGGATACCCGGACGGCGCCAAGGCGGACACGATGACCGCGTTCATCGAGCACGTCGCCTGCGACGGGCAGATCAACATGGCGCGCATCGGATATTCACCGCTGCCGCCCAACCTGTCGCAGGAGATGATGAACGCCAACGCCCGGCTGACCGGACGTCCGCCCAAACAGCTCAATGCCGGGAACTGCGCCAACCCGACGTTCCAAGGCAGCCTTGGGGCGGGGGCTACCGCACCGCAAGATCCGTTTGCCGGAATGGGCGGCGTGGACGCGTTGACGCACGGCAGCAATGGCAACGGACCCAAGGCTGGGGCGAAGGAAGGACCGAAGTCGTCTGCCAGCGCCCAAGCCTCGGCTGGACCGGGGGCGTCCTCGGCTTCCGGGCCGGATGCTTCGGAAGCCAACGGCGGGTCGAAGGATTGGCGCAATGCCGAACCCGCCGCATATCAGGGCGGCGGATTCGGCGGATTCGGCGCCTGGGCGGCGCTGGTGTTGTTCGCCGCGATTTGCGTGCCATTGGTGGTGCGCGGAATCATTCGACGCTTGCGGCGGACGAACTAACGCGGATTCAGTTTCCCAACCACGGCGGAGCCGAGCCCCAGCCCCAGCGGGGCACCGGCTGGTCGCCCGCGGGCCCGGCGTCCGGCGCGGAAAACACCACCGCGAGCCTGCTGCCCCATTCCAAATACCCCGCGAGCGCCGCGCGGAACTCCGGGTCAGCAGGCAGCCCGACCTCGTCCGCGGTGGCCAGCAGCAGCGAAACCCACCGACGCCGCTGCGGCTCGGTGATCGCCCGGCCAGTGTGCCTGGAGATCATGTGCGTATGCCCGCCGTGGTGGTCGGTGTACGCGGTCGGACCGCCGAACACCTCGCCGAGCCAGACCGCCACGTGCGCGGGATGTTCCGGGCTCATCCCGGCGAACACCTCGGCGAGCAGGTCGTCCTCGGGCACCTTCGCGTAGAACGCCTCCATCAGCCTGGCCAGCGCGGCTGCTCCGCCCGCCCATTCGTAGAGCGTCGGCACCGCGCCGCCCGGACCGGCCACCTCAGTGCGTTCGTAATGCCGCATCTCCTCGATGTTCTCGACATACGGGCGGATCTCGGCGAAGAACGCGGCGAAATGGGGCCCGCCCCGGAAACCCTGGAGGTGCGCGTCGGCCGAAGTCCAGACAATGCGCAGGACATAGCTGCCCGGCTCGTCGACAGCGTGCGCGAGTTCGTAGTCATGACACTGTTCCGCAGCGGCGAGCGACTTGGCCGCGCGCCGGTAGGCGGCCTCGAAGTCCGCGTGCCCGCCGTCCGGAACGCGGTACCGGATGGACTCGATGATCACCGTGCCAGCCAAGCACGCGCCGGACCGGTCGCCTAGTACGCACTTGCCGGTGCGTACCCGCGGCAGGCGATGATGGTGGGATGAAAGCGCGCTATTCGTGTGCGGTCGAGCTGGCCGTCGACGTCATGGGCGGGAAATGGAAGCCGGTGATCCTGGCGCGGCTCAAGGAAGGCCCGCACCGGTACGGCCAGCTGCGCCGGGCCATTCCGTCGATCACCGAGAAGGTGCTGACCGCGCAACTGCGCGAGCTGGCCGCGGCCGGGCTGGTCGACCGGACCGAGGTGGCCGGCCGGGTGCCGACGGTCGAGTACCGGCTCACCCCGGAAGGCGACGAACTGCGCCCGGCGCTGACCGCGTTGTACGAATGGGGCAGCCGGTACGCCGAGCGCAACAGCATCCCGGTCGGCGATTCCTAGGAGCTGAGCAGGTCCGCCAGCACGGCAGCTTCGCTGATGTCACTGCGCTTCGTCGCAGTCAGCAGCGTCAGCGAGCCCTTTTTCGCCAATGCCCGCAACTGATCCAGCGCTTCCGCACGCTCCGGTTCTTCCAATTCCGCGCGGTACCGCTTCGCGAATTCGTCATACCGGTCCGGATCGTGCGCGTACCACTTGCGCAGTTCCGTCGACGGGGAGATCTGCTTCAACCAGTCGTCCAGGTGCGCACGGTCCTTGCTCAGCCCGCGCGGCCACAGCCGATCGACCAGGACCCGCGAGCCGTCGGTGGACTCCGGCTCGTCGTAAACCCGGCGAACCTGGACTTGGCGTTTGCTCATCGGGGCAGCGGCTCCTTCCGGCGTCTGGGGCTCCCGTCGCCGCCCAGCGTCCGCCGGTGGGCACGGCGGTGCAAACGAAGGGGGTATAACCCCAGGGTATGGAACTGCGTCAGCTGCGGTACTTCGTCGCCGTCTTCACCGAGGGGTCGATCAGCCGGGCGGCCGGGTCGCTGCTGATCTCGCAGCCCGCGCTGACCCGGCAGATCCGCGTCCTCGAACGCGAGCTCGGGACGCCGTTGTTCGAACGGGTTCCGACGGGCGTTCAGGCGACAGTGGCCGGCCGAGCGCTGCACGAGCACGCGCGGCAGCTGCTGCGGCTCGCCGACGCGACGCGGGAGGTCACGCGGTCCGCGGCGCCGGTCAAGGAGCAGGTCGAGATCGCGTTGCCGCCGGGGATTCCGCAGGACTGGGTGCTCATCGCGCTGGCGGAGATCCGCCGCCAGGTGCCGGACGCGGCGTTGTCGTTTTTGGACGCCAGCAGCACCGAGCAGCTCCGGATGCTCAGCGAGGGCCGGATCGACATCGGGCTGATCCACCAGAACCCGCCGTCCACCTTGCACGGGCGGTTGTTGTTCGAGCATCCGTTCGGGGTCGCGATCCGGCCTGGTCACGCGCTTTTCGGCCGCGCGCAGTGCCGGTTGCGGGATCTCGACGACGTCCGGGTGCTCGCGCACTCGCGGGCGCAGGTCCCGGCCGGGCACGACCAGATGCGCGCGGCCGCGCACGGGCTCGGGGTGTCGCCGAATTGGCGGCTCGCGCGATTCAACGAGAACGCGCTGGCCTGCGCGGAGGCCGTCGAGGCGGACGCGGTGCTGCTGAGCAGGCCCAGCGCGAACCGCATGCTGCCCGGCTGGGCTTGGAGCGAGCTGGTCGAACCGAGCGTCCCGCTGACGACCTGGGCGGCATGCCAGCCGCAGACCCGGCGGATCGTCGGCGCGGTCATGGAAGTGCTGGCCAGCTCTTAGCGGACCCGTCCGGGAGCGCGTGCGGCTCCCGGACGGGCGGGATTCAGCCGGTCGCCAGCACCTTCAGCCGGTCAAGGCCGGCGCTGAAGTAGTCCTGGTCGAGCGGCGTCGAGGTGTACTGCCAGAAGGTGTAGAACCCCCACGCGTAAGGCAGCGTGCCCGGCGACGACGAGTACGCCGCCACCCACAGCGGGTTGGTCGAGCTGAAGTCGCCCTTGTTGCCGGTGCACTGGGTCCACCAGCTGTTGGCCGTGTAGATGACCGGCCAGCGCGACGTCTTCGCGTGGTACTCGTCGCTGAACGCCTTGATCCAGGACACCATCGCGGACTGGCTCAGCCCGTAGCAGGCCGAACTGGGCCCCCACTCGATGTCGAGCGTGCCGGGCAGGGTCTTGCCGTCCCCCGACCAGCCGCCGCCGTGTGAGACGAAGTAGTCGGCCTGCGCCGCGCCGCCCGAGAGATCAGGACGCCCGTAGTGGTATGCGCCGCGGATCATGCCGACGTTGTACGAACCGTTGTACTGCTGGGTGAAGTCCGGATTCTGATACCCCGTGCCCTCGGTCGCCTTGACGTAGGCGAAGCGCTTGCCCTGGTTCCAGTAAGACTGCCAATCGACCGCACCCTGGTAACTGCTCACATCGATGCCGGACGTAGTGGTCTCGACCGACGCCGGCGCGACCGCCCCGCCGCCCGGTTCGTGCGCCCGGATCGAAGCGCCCATCTGATGGTTGTCCGGAGTCTCGATCGAAGTGCTCGCGGCCGCGGCAGGTGCGGCCGAGGCGTTCGACGCGGTCGCCACGAGCAGGGCGGCAGCCGCGGCGAACACCGCCCCGGTCAGGCGACGGCGCGCCCTCCCGGCGGGTCCCCAGTGGTGAGTGGTCATGACAGGTCCTTTCGGATGCCCTCGCGACGTGCCACCCGATCAGGTGGCACGAGGACCTGATTCTGTTACTCAATGTGATGCGCTGTCACTGCTCCAAGTGAACTAATTTCCACTTGACCGGACAACGAGAAAGACATTCTCAGTAGGCCGTTGCGGTCAAGTTGGCCGAAAACCCCACCAACCGACCCTGCCCCGCTTACTCTGCTCCGCCATGTCGACAACGCGAAGAACCCGGACGATCCTCCAGCTCCTGGCCGTGCTCTTGGCTTTGGCCGCGACCGGCACCGGCACCGCTCAGGCAGCCGAACAGCCGCTTCTGCACTTCAACCACTCCTACGGCGTCCTGGACCGAGAAACAGCCGACGCCATCGAGCATTCGACGTATCTGAAGGATTTCGCGAACTTCCAGGTCCGCACCACCACCGGCGCGGGCGGCGAAAAATGGACCGGCCGCTACCTGATGGGCCGCGAAACCTACTTGGAACTGTTCGGTGTCGGCGACGTCCCCGGCAAGGACGGCGACCTCGGTTCGGCGGGCCTGGGAGTCTCGGTCGAACACACCGGCCAGCTGTCCACAGTGGTCCAGCGTCTCCACGACGCAGGCATCGCGAACCCGTTGGAATTCCTGCAAACCCGCGACTTCGGCGACGGCAAGCCAGTCCCGTGGTTCAACGGAGTCTTCACCACCGACCAGTACGACACCTTCGGCGCGTGGGGCATGGAATACCGCGCGGAGTACTTCACCGACCCGCGCAGCAACACCGGCCCAGCGCAATACCCCGGCGACATCAGCCGCAACCGCTACCTGCCTGACGACTACCGCAACCACCAGATGCGCGACGTCACCGACATCCGCCTAGGCATCACGGCCCGCGACCTCAGCAACACCCTGCCGCTGCTGCGCGCCGGAGGAATGACGGTCCGCTCGCTCCCCACCGGCGCCCTCGCCACGGATGGCATGACCACCATCCACTTCGAAACGGTAACCGCGGACCAGGTCGGCCTGCGGCAAATCGACCTGGCTCTGAACTGCCCCACCGGAACAAGGCACGTTGAGCAACTGGGCCATTCCACGCTCGTGGTCGGCCCCGGCGCACATGCTCGCTGGACCTTCAACATCCGCAACTGACCCCCACGCCAGTGTCGTGAAGGGCTCCTTGCGGGGATCTAATTCCCTCAAGGAGCCCTTCACAGACCGCCCGCCCCCGCCAGGACGCGCCCCAACGCCACATTCGGTGCATCCCGCGCACCCAATGCGGCGTTCGGTGCATCTGACGCACCCAACGCCACATTGGGGCGCTAGCCCCGGCCCACTCGCGAACCGCAGCCGAAGCACCCAACGATCGAGGCACCCAGCCACGCGCCCCACCACCCAACCGCAGCCGCCGCACCCAACGGTCGAGGCACCCAGCCCCTCCCCCGCACCCCGATATAAAGCGTCCCTGCGGTCTGGGGGTGCTTGTCAAGGCATCTTTCCCGCCTTGACAAGCACCCCCAGACCGTCAGCACACTCAAGCTTCGGGGTGCCCCACGCACGCCAGGGCGCAATGTCGCCGCCAGGCGACGAGCCGCCCCCAACCCCCAACACATGAAAACAATTCACCCCAGAGGAAACACCAGGTGACATCCCCCCTCGATATCACCCCTTATGGGGTATTCCTCCCCAAGTGGATCTAGCTAACCGGCCCAAACGCTCCTAGCATGCCGACCATGGGGACCTTGCCGCCAAGGCGGGTAAATTGATTTCGCTGACCTTCCGGATCCTGGGGCCGCTGGAGGTCATCGCCGAGGGCAGGGCCGTACCTCTGGGCGGCCCGAAGCCCCGCTTGCTGCTGGCCGCACTGGCCCTCCAGCCGAACATCGTCGTATCCACAGAAGCCCTGGTCGAAGTCCTGTGGCCGACCACCGCCCCGCGCTCCGCAGCCGCCAACATCCGCACCTACGTCCACTCCCTCCGCAGACGCCTGGCCGAAACCTCCCCGGACCTGGCCGACCGCATCACGAGCCGAGCCTCCGGCTATCTCCTGACCGTCCAGGAAGACGAACTGGACCACCTCGTCTTCACCCGCCTAGCCACGCAAGCCTGGGAAACCCAAGACAACCCAGAAACCGCCCTAACCCTCCTAGACGAAGCCCACGCCCTATGGCGCGGCGAAGTACTGGAAGGCCTCCCCCACGACCCAACCTGGGGCCCGACAGTCGCCCGCCTGGACGAACTACGCCTGGCAGTACAAGAACAACGTCTGCGCGCCCGCCTAGCCCTGGGCCGCCACAACGAAGTCATCGCCGAACTCCGCGCCTTAGTCACCGAACACCCATTGCGCGAAGAACTCTGGCACCACCTGATCACCGCACTCCGAGACGCAGGCCGCTCCACCGAAGCCGCGGAAGCGTACGAGTTAGTCGAACAAACCCTCGCCGACGAACTGTCCGCGAGCCCCGGCGCAGCACTCCGCGAACTCCGCACCACCCTCGAAGTCCCGTGCGCCAAAGTCCCGCCGATCTGCCAATTACCGCTGGACCTGCCCGATTTCACCGGCCGCCGCGAAGTAACCCAGCACCTGGTCGCCAAACTCCGCCAACACGCCGAAGCGGAACGCCCCACGATCGTCGTCCTGTCCGGCGCACCAGGAATCGGCAAATCCTCAATCGCTATACGGGTAGCGCACGCAGTCCGCACCGTTTTCCCCGACGGACAATTGCATGTGGACCTGGCTGGAACCTCGTCCTCCCCGCGCTCGCCCATGAGCGTCCTAGCCGAACTCCTGCGCGCCCTGGGCATCCCAGACTCCGGTCTCCCCCGAGATCTGGCGGAACGCGCCGCACTCCTGCGTTCCCAGCTTGCCGGCCGCCGGATGTGCATCGTCCTCGACGACGCGGGCAGCGCCGCCCAAGTGCGCCCGCTGCTCCCCGGCGCGGGCGCGTGCGCCGTACTGGTCACCAGCCGAATCCGCCTGCCAGATCTGCCCGGCGCGGTCCCCGTGGACGTCGACCTGCTGCCCGAACCGGAAGCCGCCCGTCTGCTGGAAGGCATCGTCGGCCACGAACGAGTAGCCGCCGAACCCGAAGACGCCGCAGCGATCCTGCGCCAATGCGGACATCTGCCGCTGGCGATCCGCGTGGCCGGAGCCAAGCTCACCCACCGCCCGACCTGGTCCCTGCGCATCCTCGCCGACCGCCTCCACGACGAACACCGCCGCCTGGACGAGCTGCGCGTCGGCGACCTGGCCGTCCGCGCGAGCGTGACCCTGAGCTACGACCTCCTGCCCATGTCCGCCGCCGCGGCCTTCCGCCGGTTAGGCGCGCTGGGTCCGGTGCAATTCCCAGCCTGGGCAGTCGCCGCAGTCCTGGGCCGCCCGTCCGCCGACGACGTCCTCGACGTGCTCGTCGACGCCCACCTGGTCGAACTCGTCGCCACCGACATCGCGGGCCAACCGCGCTACCGCCTGCACGACCTCCTGCGCGTGTACGCCGCCGAGCTGGCCGAACCCGACGAAACCCGAGCCGCGGTCGGCCGCGTCCTCGAGGGATACCTAGCGCTCGCAGTAGAAGCCGCCGAACGAATGCCGATCCACTTCTTCGGCCAGTACCACGACGAAACCGACCCTGCCCTGCCCCCGGAAGCAGACCGCCTGTTGACCGATCCCGCCGCCTGGTTCGCCGCCGAACGCGCCACCTGCGTCGCCGCCGTCGGGCTGGCCGCCGAACGCGGTTTTGACGACCTGACCTGGCGGCTCACCGTCGCCCTCACCCCGTATTTCGACCTCCGCGGCCACCAAGACGACTGGCACGCCACCCATCTGATCGCACTGGAAGCGGCACGCCGGGCAGGCGCGCTCCGCGGCGAGGCAGTCGTCCAGCGCAACCTCGGCCAAGTCCTGCTGTACCAAGACAACGACGCGGACGCGATGGTCGCCTTCGAAGCCGCACGCGAGCTGTACCAGCGCATCGGCGACCAGCAAGGCCTCGGCGAGGCGCACGCCGGCCTCGGCACCGTGTTGCGGATGCAGGGCCAAACCGACCGTGCGCTCGAACCCTGTCACGAAGCGCTGCGGCTGTTCGGCGAGGCGGGCGATCCGCACGGCGAAGCGGTGATCCGGATCGCGATCGGCTCGATCTGGGTCGCGCGCAAGTGCTACGCGACGGCCCGCCGCTGGTACACCGACGCGCTGGAGCTGTCCTGCGTAATCGGCGATAGGCACCGCGAAGCCCATGCGTTGCAACGACTCGGGCTCCTGCACCAGCGCGAGGGCAACCTCGCCGAAGCCCGCGAACACGTCACGCGCGCCATCGCCGTGTTCACCGATCTCGGCGACGACCACTGCGTCGGCTACGCGAACCAGAACCTGGGCGAACTCTGCCTGTACAGCGGCGATCTCGCGCACGCACAACTGCTGCTGGTGAACTCGCTGAGCGTGCACCGCCGCAACGGAGACCGCCGTTCCGAAGCCCACGTGTCCCAGCTTCTCGGCGAACTCCACTCCGCGCTCAGCCAGCCCGAACGGTCCCGCAGCTACGCCGAGCGCGCCCGGGCCATCCGCCGGGAGCTGTCCGCCGACGTCCCGGTCGACGACCAGCCGCGCAAGACCGGGCCACACCGGATCGTGTCCGCCTGACGCGCGGGCCCGGTTGCGCGGCCAATCCCGCGCGCCGGGCCACGATGCGCTGATGAAAACCAGGAAAGCGGCTGGTCACGTCCTTCTCGCGGTGGCAGTTATCGCTTTGTCGACTCCGGCGCCCGTCTCGGCCAAACCCAAGCACGGCAGGAGAGTCCTGGAAAGACCGCTGACCTACCGCCTCTACGCGACCCGCGAAGGGCTCGTCGGCGGCACCACCTCGAGCGGGCACCGGATCACCGAACGGGACCACTTCGTGGCGCTCCCGTCGACGAAAACGGTGTCCTCCAAGGGAAGAGGGACCTTCACCGTCAAGGTGTGCCGCACCGACGGCGCGCGCTGCGAGTACGCGCCGGTGTGGGATGTCGGGCCGTGGAACGAGCACGACGACTACTGGAACACCGCCGAGCATCGCGCGCAGTTCGATTCGCTCCCCCAAGGCGTACCGGAAGCTCAAGCGGCGTACCAAGACGGTTTCAACGGAGGCAAGGACGAACACGGCCGCACCGTCCGCAACCCAGCCGGTCTCGACCTGGCCGACGGCACGTTCTGGGACGGCCTCGGACTCAAGGGCAGCAGCTACGTGGACGTCACTTTCCTTTGGACGGGCAGTGCTCCCGCCACCGGCGTGGTGACCGGCGGAGCTCCGCTGGTCGTGCGCACGTCGGCGGACAACGATGCGCCGCCGGCCGGATTGGCCGCCGATTCCGCACAGGTGCCGATCGAGTGTTCCGTGCGCGGCGAAGCGGTGGACGGAACTACCCGCTGGAACCGGATAGGCCCCGGACATTATGTGTCCGAGGCCTATCTCCGAGCCGATTCGCCGGTGCCGTCCTGCTGAACCTCAGTGCTGGTGGTGGGCATGCACGACGGCATGCCCACGACCGCGGCCGATCATCCACTTGTTGACCGGAACCGTGACCACGAAAGCGATCGCGAGCGACAAGGCCAGCGACAGCCAGAACAATCCGCTCGACAGCCCCGCGTCCATCGCGCCCGGGATCGCCACGACGACCGTGTTGTCGATGACCTCCATGACCGCGATCGACACCGTGTCGGCGGCGAGCGCGACCTTGAAGGCGGCCCCGAGCGCGAGCCCCGACTTGAGCACGCCGCGCATGGTGAGGGCGTAGCCGAAGACGAACGCCAGCACGATGGACAGCACCACGGTGGCCGCGTTGTGCAGGCCGAACGCGGTGCCGAGGACCATGCCGAGCACTTCGCCGATGGCACACCCGGTGAGGCAGTGCAGCGTCGCCTGGGCGGCGGTGGACCAAGACGCTCCGTGCTGGTGCTCGTTCATGCGGCCGACTATACCCCTGCGGGGTATCAACGGCGCAAGGTCGCCCGATGTGATGACTGTCGCCCGGCGCGTCCGGCGAATCGGTATAACCGGAAGTGTGGTGATCAACTCGGCGCGCCGGTGCGCCGCAGCCCTTGTCCTCGTTTTTCTCCTCGGAAGCTTCCTCAGCGCTCCAGCCAGCGCGCGGTCGTCCGCGCTCAAGTGGGGCGAATGCCCAGCCGGGACGCCCCGGCAGGTGTCGTGCGCGAGCCTTCAGGTGCCGCTCGACTACGCGAACCCGGACGGGAAGCAGATCACCCTCACCGTCTCGGGCATGGGCAGTCTCAGCTCGCCGCACTTCCTCCTGGTGAACCCCGGCGGCCCGGGCGCGTCCGGACTCGGCACCGAGAAGCTCGTGTTCAGCCAGCTGCCGCAGGACGTCGCTCAGCAGTACGCGGTGTTCAGCTTCGATCCGCGCGGAATCGGTGCGAGCACACCAGTTTCCTGTGGCGACACCTCGAAACTCGCGCCGCATCCAGCGTCGCCCTACCAACCGGCCGGCCTTCCGCAAGAGCGCGGGCGCGAAGACCTGGCCAAGCAGATCGCGGCGCAGTGCGCGGAGAACGGGAAAGACCTGCTGCCGCACCTCACCACCGAGAACGCGGCGCGCGACCTGGACCGGATCCGCGTGGCGCTCGGCAAGGACAAGATCGACTATCTCGGTTATTCCTACGGCACCAAGCTCGGCGCCACGTACGCGACGCTGTTTCCGGCGCACACCGGCCGGATGATCCTGGACAGCGTCGTCGACCCGACGGTCACCACGTATCAAACGCAATTCCAGCAGAACACGGCGTTGCAAGCGCGGGCCGAGCAACTGTTCGCGTGGACCGCGGAGCGCGATAGCACGTATCACCTTGGCACCAGCCTGTCCGCCGTGAAGGCCTCGTGGAACGAACTGCGCGAGAAACTCGCGGCACAACCGGCTAATGACAAAACCGGAGTGTCCGAATTGGACGATCTGCTGTCGTCCGCGATGTACGGCGACTGGGCCTGGCCGTCGCTGATGCAGGCGGTCGCGAGCCATCGCGGCGGGGATTCGACCGGGCTGAACGTCGCTGCCGGACAGGCCCAGTACGCGGTCGACCCTGGCCAGCTCGCCTACAACTGCGCCGACGCGGGCTGGCCGCGCAACTGGGCGACCTGGCACGCGGACACCGCGAAGTCGGCCACCGCCGCGCCGCTGTTCGCCTGGCTCAACAGCTGGTACAGCGCCCCGTGCGCGTTCTGGCGGGTCCCGCCGTCGCCGGAGGTCCGGATCGGCTCCGCTCCGATGCCGCCGATCCTGCTGCTGCAAGGGAAAGACGACGCCGCGACACCGTTGGTCGGCGCGCAGCGGATGCACCGGGTGCTGCGCGGTTCGAGCCTGCTCGTCGACGGCGGCGGCAACCACGCCGCCTACCTCAACGAGCGCAACCCGTGCGTCGACGACAAGGCCGCGCGCTATCTGCTGACCGGTGAACTGCCCGCGGACGGGACGTGTCCGGCGGGCGGAGAGGAGGCTGCGCCATCCGGCGGTTGAACTCGTTTGCGTAACCGTTTGACCGCGTTCGGTTGACCCCCTGTGGCCACTGGCCCTACCTTCGGCTCCCAGGTCGAGTTGCCGGGGAACGGTGGGGGATGCGAGGGCGGACCAAAACGCTCGTGCTGGGTGCGGCGCTGGTGGCGACCGCGGCGGTGGTGGCGGCCAGTTGCACGCCGGTGCTGTCGGACTCGGCTCCGGAGCCGGCGAAAATCGCCTTCGTGCCGAAAATCGGCGGGATCCCGTACTTCGACGCGATGAACGCCGGCGGCATGCTGGCCTCCGAACGGCTCGGCGCGAAGTGGTTCACCCGCGCACCGGCGACGGTCGACCCGGAGGCGCAGACGGCGATCCTGCGGCAGCTCATCGCCGAACGCGTCGACGTCATCGCGGTGGCCCCGAACGATCCGGCGGAGCTGGCCCCGACCATCGCCGAGGCGCGGGCGAAGGGCATCCACGTGCTCACCACGGACACCGACGCCGCCGATTCGCAGCGCGAGGTTTTCGTGAACCAGACGACGGCCGAGGGCATCGGCTCGGCGCTGGTCGACTCGCTGATGAAGAAAACCGGCGGCACCGGCGAGTACGCGATCGTCTCGTGCGGGCGGGCCGCGGCGAACCTCAACTCGTGGATCGAAGCCGAGAAAGCCTATGCGGCACAACACTATCCGCGAGCGAAGCTGGTCGAGACGGTGTACGCCGACGAGGACACCACCACCGCCACGAAGCTGGCGAAGGACATCCTCAACCGGCATCCGAAGCTCACCGGCATGATCGGCCAGTGCACGACGGCGACGCCGGGCATCGCGCGAGCGGTGCGTGATCAGCAGAAGATCGGCCAGGTGTTCACCGTCGGCACCGGCACGCCGCAGACGATGAAGCCGTACCTCGTCGACGGTTCCTGCTCCATGACGGTGCTGTGGAACGTCGAATCCCTCGGCTACCTCACCGCCTGGACCGCCGAGCAACTCGCGACCGGCACCCCGCTCCGGCCCCGCAACAACGTGAGCCCAGAGCTTCCCGCGGTGCGCTACGACGCGGCCACCCGGACGGTCCTGCTCGGCGATCCCCTGCTGATCACGCAGAACAACGTGGATCAGTTCAAGTACTGACGCCCATCAGCGCACGTCGACGGTCACCGTCAGCGTGCGCGTCCGCGCAGGCAGCTTCATCATGTCCACCTGCAGATACTCGCCGTCGTCCTGCCGACCGTTCGGCTGCGTCTTGGCGTGCAGCGTGTACGGAGCGGCCGAATTCGCCACGCCATCGATGCCAAAGTCGCTGTCATTGCTGATCACCACGGTGCGGCCGCCATCGGTCGTCGCGACGCCTTCCACCTTGTCGTGGCCGAAGAACCCACCGCTCGGATCAAGCCCAGTCACCAGACCGCCGACGTCGAGAAACAGCTTCTTCGCCACCGGCGTCACACCGACCTTCTTGAGAGCGTCAGCAGCCTCGGCAGTGGTCGCCTTGCCGACGTACGCCTCGATGCTCTTGCCGCCGTCCACGAGCAGTCCGCCCTTGGCCGCGTCGTAGGTCGCGCCCGGCACCTTCGCCGCGGGGCCGAGGTCAGTCGCTTTGCTCAGGTCGATCTCGAACAGCTTCTTGTACGCGCCGGGCTCGGCCTTGCCGTCGCGCTCGTCCACGAGGAACCGGGTCGCCGACAGCGCGGTGATCTCGGAGACCGCGGTGCCGGTCTCATCCGGGTTGTCGAGCAGGTACGCGTACTCGTGCGTCTCGCGGGTCTTCAGATCGACCGTCACGATCCGCAGCGCGGGAACCTTGCTGGGCTTCTTCGTGAGATCCGGCTGCTGCAGCGCGGACTGCATGACGCCGACGAGCGTCCGCCCGTCCGGGGTGAGCGCGAGCCCTTCCATGCCCTTGTTCGGCACGCGGTTCTTCAGTTCCTTCGGCAGCGAACCGTCGAACGGCGAGAGCCGCTCGATCGCGCGGCCGTCGGCGCGGAAGTGCGTGACGAACGGGCCGTACTCGTCGGACACCCAGAACGTCCCGTCGCGCTGCGCGACCAGGCCTTCGGAGTCGTAGCCGTTCGGCGACGCGGGCAGTTTCGCGCCATTGAGGTCGACGATGGTCTCGCCGGTGTTCGCGAGGGTGTTGACCTGGCCGTTGTACGGCGAACCGTCGGCCGCGCGCAGCGGAATGTTCCGCTCCAGCACGGCTTTCCCGCCCTTGAGCCGGAACTTGCCGATGGCGGGCGCGAACGACGGGATCGGCTCCACTTTGGACCCGTCCGGCGCGTCGACGTTCGGGCCGCGGTCGGTCAGCCCGTAGAACTCGTCGCGCGAACCCGGCACCGGCGTGAGCGCGGAACCGTAACCGCCGCCGGTGATCTTGACGCCGCCGATCGTGCCGAGCGGCGGCAAATCCGTCGGGTACAGCCGGACCGCGTCGCTGACGGTGTAGGTGAACGTGTCGCGCCCGGTGAACCCGGCGGCGGGCGTGTAGCGGAACGCTCCGTCCGGGCCGATGACCAGTGCGCCGTGCCCGGGGTCGGTGTGCCGCACGACCGCACCGTCGCGCTGGGCGTCGCCGCGCACCTGCAGCGTGTGCCCGGCCCGCACCCGGTAATGGTCGTCCGGGCGGCCTTTGGCCTCGGCCGGGCCCGCGGCGGCCAGCGGCAGCACCAGCGCCCCGGCGACCAGCCCGATCTTCACGCGTTTCATCGGCTTTCTCCTCCTCTGGCGTCATTTCGACGCCCGGGGAAGTCTTGACGGCCGAGTTGGACAACGTCCGTCATCGAGACGACCGCCGCGTTAACGAGCGCGCCGTGCTCGAGCCGCTACTGCACCTCCTCCGACGATCAGCAGGACCGCCGTGACACCCCAGCGACGCTGTTTCTTGACGTTGGCGCGCGCTTTCGCCGCGCGTTTCTCGGGCGGTTTTTGGATGGCCTTCACCGGAGCGGCGCGCGAGGGTGCCGGGGGTTGCGGCATCGGGATGGGCTGGATGATCGCGTCCGGCGGTTGCGGGGGGTGCGTCGGGGCCGGGGTTGGTGCGATCGGAATCGGCTGAGTCGGTTCCGGGGAGGGCGGGGTTGACGGTGGCGTCGGCGGAATTGAAGACGGCGTGGGGCTCGCCGAGGTCGACGGTGTCGGGGAAGGCGAGGACGACGGCGTCGGGGACGGTGTGGGAGAAGGCGAGGACGGCGGCGGTGCCGAGGATGACGTCGTCGGCGGAGGCGGTGGTGGCGGAGGCGGCGGGGGTGGCTCGGCCAAACACCCGGCCCCGTCGGAAAGCACCAACGGCGGCCCAGTGCTCACCTCGACCGCGGAACCGCCGTCCATCCGGTACGTGACGCTCCGCCCGTCGATCCAGTTCGCCGTAGCGTAAAGCTTGTGGTCCGGCCCGAACACGACCGAACCGTAAGTCGCGTCCGGGAACCGCTCCCCCGGCACCTTCGCGACCTTTCCGCTCACTGGATTCACCGTGACCACCGCGCCCTCCGCGGCGGAGGAAACCCCGTACAGCAGACCGTCCTCCGGGTTGTACGCGAAATCGTCGACCCCCGAGGCGAGCCACCACGGATGCAGCAGCACCGGCCCGGTCGCGGTGAGATAACCGGAGCTGTGCGGGTCAACGTCCACTGTGTACAGACTGGTTGCCCGCTTCACGTACCAGGAATTGCCGGACATCGCCCCGGCCGTCGCGCCGGTCACCCAGCTCCAGACGCCGTGGTGCGTGTCGCGGCCGACCGGACCGAGGTCGGTCAGCTCGCCGTCGGAGTCGATCCGCACCGCGTGCGAGCCGTCGTGGAAGCGTCCGTCGGCGACGCCGTACGTCACGTCCTGCGCCGCCGAGTAAGCGATGGCGTTCAGCGCGAAAGGACTGTGGTGCAACAGATGCCGCGCGCCGGAGGGCAACGTCAACCGCACGATGTCGGACGACCACCCGTCGCGGCTTTCGACCTGCAGTACTCGGCAGGACGTCGCGGCCGCGCGCTGCCGCGCGGGAGCCAGCCAACCGGACGCGACGAGCAGCCCGGCGACCGCGGCCGCGGCGGCCACCACAGTCAGGTACCGGGAACCTCGCACCGGTCAGCCGAGCCGCGAGATCGCCGTGGTGAACGCGTCCGGATGCACGTTCGCGCCGCCGGCGTAAGGGTTCTGCAGCTGGTAGATCGCATAGAGCAGCAGGACGATCGTGCCGGCCAGCGTCGACACGATCACCAGGTGCGCGGCCATCCGGGTGCCGCCGAAGAGGTTCGGCAGCAGGATCGAGATCACGCTGCCGAGGATGAGCGCGAACCACATCACCGAGCCGACGCCGTCGGTTTCCGCGCCGGTGATGCGAGTCTGGCGGGCCTGGTAGACCTGCCACAGCTGGGCGGCGGCGTCCTTCTTCCGGTCGTTCGTCCAGTCGTCGCTCGCCTGCGCGTTGGCGACCACGCGGCGCATCTGGTCGAGCTGCGTCCAGCCGGTCTCGGGGATCGGACCGTCGTCGATGAGCCGGGGCCACTCCTGCTTCGACACGGTCGTCGCGTACGCGATCGCGAGGTGCCGCACCTGCTCGCCGGTGTCGCCGGGCAGCGCCTGAGCCGACCAGGTCGCGGCGACCAGGCCCTCCGCCTCGGTGTAGGAACCCTCGCGCGTGGACGTGACGGCGTCGAAAAGCGAGATCAGCACGAAGGCGACCAGCACCGCGTGCAGCCCGCCGACGATGGTGAACACCTGGCCCGCGGCGTCGTTGTTGTCGCGGCGGCCCTCGTCCCAGCCGAAGCGCCGGACGAGATAGCCGATCACCGCGGCCGCGATCGCCGCGCCGACGACCCAGAACACCCCGGTCACGTAGACGTTCATCCGGTTCCTTTCGCGCGGGGAAATACGCTGGCCGACGCTATCCAGCCGATTCCGGAACGGACAACGGCGGAACGCGCGATTCAGCCGGGTGGCCGTCCGGAGCCCTCGCGGTTCGCCGGATCGGAGCAGCGGGCCGGATACCGGTTCCCCCGATTGCCCTTGCTCGGCAAGGGAAAACGACTCGGGTACCGGTGGCGCGCACCCGACCGGGTTACGGCAGCAGACCCACGGTGACGCACCCGCCGTTGTCGACCCGACAACAGCACCGGCAATGTCCGAAAAGGAGCCTCGGCAAACAGGTGAACCGGCGGCGGCTACCCGATCGAGTGATTGTCGGGGTGATCCCGCTTGCTATGTTGATCCGCGGCGCCGCTTTTCGATTCGCATTCCTTGCCCGCTCCCGGAAAAACAGTGTCTCTCCGTGTTCCCGGGTGTTTTCGACGTTAGGTGGTTTCGCAGTGACCGTCACCGACCCCGCCGCACTGTCCACTTTGGCCGCCGCGCCGCGCAGGGAAGCGGTGCGGCGATGACGACGGTCGACGCGCGCACCGGGGCCCGCTCCGTCGCCGAGGTGCTGGACTGGAGCCGGAGCCGCTGGGAACCGGCGATGCGGGCGGCGGTGGACCGGCTGCCCGTGTCCATGCGCCGGATCGCCGGCTACCACCTCGGCTGGTGGGACGAGACGGGAACCGCGACGAGCGCGTCCGGAGGCAAAGCCCTGCGCCCGGCGCTGGTGCTGCTGTGCGCCGAGGCCTGCGGCGGAGACCCGGAAGACGCGATCCCGGCCGCGGTGGCCGTCGAATTGGCGCACAACTTCTCGCTGCTGCACGACGACGTCATGGACGGCGACCGCACGCGACGGCACCGCCCCACCGCGTGGACCGTATTCGGCACCGGACAGGCGGTACTGGCCGGAGATTCCCTTCTCGCCCTGGCCTTCGACGTCCTCTCCCCCGACGGCCCCGCCGCGGCGCGCCTGCTGAGCACAGCGGTGCTGGACTTGTTGCACGGCCAGCACGAAGACCTGGCGTTCGAACAACGGACGAACGTCGAGGTCGCGGAATGCGTCCGAATGGCACAGGGCAAAACGGCAGCCCTGCTGAGCGCGGCGTGCACGCTCGGTGTACTGGTAGTCGGCGGCCGAGGCGAACACGTCGAACGATTCGGCCGCTTCGGCCGATCGCTAGGCCTGGCGTTCCAACACGTAGACGACCTCCTAGGCATCTGGGGCGACCCGGCCGTCACCGGAAAGCCGGTGTACTCGGACCTGCGCAGCCGCAAGAAGTCCCTGCCGGTGGTCGCCGCGCTCACCTCCGGCACGTCGGCCGGACAGGAACTGTCGATGCTGTACCGTCAACCCCTGTCGGACGACTGCCTCGCCAAAGCCGCAGCCCTAGTCGACGAGGCTGGCGGCAGGGCTTGGAGCCACGCCCAAGCGGACGAGCTACTCACCGACGCGCTTACTGCGCTGACGGCCGCCAACCCAACCCCGCGCGCGACGGCGGAGCTGACCGCTTTAGCCCAGCTCATCACCCGCCGAGACCACTGACCCGGCTGATCACCCGTCCCGGACGAACGCCCGCCCAGGGCAATCGTCCGCCCTGGACGACCGCCCGACACACAAAACCAACTGCCAGCACGACCGCCCGACCACCTACCCGGCACGACCGTCCGATCAGGGCGAACGCCTGCCCAGGACGATCGCCCTACACGGACAACTGCCCTGGACGAACGCCCAACCAGAGCGAACGTCCGCCCCACACGGACACCCGCCCAGGGCGGTCGCCCTACCTCCGCTGGCGCCTACCCAGGGCGGTCGCCCAACCAGGGCGAACGCCCCTAACTACACGAACGCCCAGGGCAGTCGTCCAGGACGATCGTCCGTCCAGGGCGATCGCCCTGATGCCGTCTTGGCCGCATCCCCACCACGCCCTCGATCACAGGCAGGCAACAGCCCCAACACAGCCCCAACGTGGAATCGTGCGCTCCATCCACGCCCAGCCACCGGCCCGAACCGTCACCGACCCGGGCGGCTCAACCCCTCATCCCCAGCGCCCCGGGAAAGCACCACCTCATCGGTATTGGCGAGCGCTTCCTTCCCCCGCTGCGTCGGCGGCGCAGTCGTCAGGTCCCGCAACCGAATCGGCGGCCCGAGGTCGATCAGCGTCGGCACATACTCCGCCTTGTCCACCGCCCACTGCCCGCCGGCCCGGCTGAACCGGAACCGCGCCGCGACTCCTTCCTCAGTGGACCCGCGAGGCTCGTCATGCCGAGCGACCTCGTTGCCCAGCCCGAACGCCACCCACTTGCCGCCGACCTTCTGGAACGGCTGCACCACGTGCGCGTGATGCCCGATGATCAGGTCGAGGTCCGGCGACGCCGTCAGTTTCTGCGCCAACTGCTTCTGCTCAGCAGTCACGTCATGCTGATACTCGACGCCCCAATGCAAGCTGGCGATCACGACCTCCGCCCCCGCCGCCTTCGCCGCGGCCAAAATCTCGTCGGGGTCGATTTCGTTGGCCAGCCACGGTTTCCCGGCCGGCCGCTTGATCCCGTTGAACCCGAACGCGTACGAAAGCTGCGCGACCTTCACCCCGTGCACGTCCACGATCAGCGGTTTCCCCGCCTCCTCAGCCGAACGCGCGGAGCCGGTGTGCTTCAGCCCAGTCTGGTCGAGCTTGTCCAACGTACGCTGGACACCCGCCGCGCCCTGGTCGAGCGTGTGGTTCGACGCGGTGGAACAGGTGTCGTATCCGGTGTCCTTCAACGCGTCCGCGATTTCCGGCGGCGCGCTGAACGACGGATACCCACTGTACGGCCCGCCTTCCGGTGCGAGCGGCGTTTCGAGGTGGCAGATCCCCAGATCCGCGCCGGACACGAGCGGTTTGACCCCGGCGAACAGCTGCCGGTAGTCGATCTTCCCGCCGCCGTCCGCCTCGGCCTGATCGGTGAGGCGCGGGTGGATCAGCACGTCGCCGGTCGCCACGACAGTGAACGAATCCGGCGAAGCGGCCGCCGACGACGACGGTCCAGCAGAGGACCGTTGCGGGGCGGCTTCGCTCCCACACGCCGTGAGCATCAGCGCGACCCCGGCGAGGGCGGCGGCGCGGCGCATGTTCGTCATGATCATCCCCTTTGCCCGACTGCCCGGCACATCCTTCCTCATCACTCTTGTGGGTTAACACCCCGGTCGTGACCAGGCGAAACGCTCAGGCTAGGCAGTCGGCGGGCTGGCCGCGAGTCAGCGCCGGATCGGTCTGGTCGAACGTCCGCGCGACGCCCGGCCCCGACGTGCGCGTCTCGAACCGCACCGTCACCCGGCCGTGCCCCGCGCCCTGCACCCAGCCCGTGCCGTGCTCGGCGTGCACGACGTCGTCGCCCGGACGCCACCCCGACGACGACACCGGCGCACTCCCGCCCGGCGACGGTTCCGAGGTCGAGGTGACCACCGGCTCCTCCGCGGCAGCAGGCACGGTCAAGCTGAACAACGCGTCCTGATGCGGCACCGAAAGCCCGCTGAACGCGACCCCCGCCAGCCGTACGCCGCCGAACTCCTGCGGGTCGAGCAGCAGCCGTTCCGCGGTAGCCGCAAGCTGTTCGAGGTCATCAGTCGGCGACGCGGTGGTCTCGGAGCGGGTCACGGTGCTCATGTCCGTATGCCGCAGTTTGATCACCACCGTCCGCGCGACGCGCCCCGCCTTCACCAGCCGAGCGTGCGCGCCAGCCGCGATTTTCCTTACCTCCGAACGCAACCGCACAAGATCGACCACATCGACGTCGAAGGTCGTCTCCGCGCTCACCTGCTTGGCTTCGCCCCGCTCCGCGACCGGACGGTCGTCGAACCCGCTCGCCAGCCGTCGCAAGTCGCGGCCGACCACGCCACCGAGCGTCGACACCGCGTCCGGCTCCGGCAACGCCGCCAGCTCGCCCAGTGTGAGGACACCGATCGTGCGCAGTTTCGCTTCCGCTACCGGCCCGATCCCCCACAACGCGCGCACCGGCAGCGGGGCCAAGAACTCGCGTTCAGTACCCGGCGGCACGACGAGCAGACCGTCCGGCTTCGCGCGGTCCGAACCGATTTTCGCGACCTGCTTGCCGGTCCCCGCCCCGATCGAAGCGGTCAGCCCGGTCTCCGAACGGATCCGCACCCGCAGATTCTCGGCCCACTCGGTCACCTGCTCGACCGACGCGCCAACCAGTGCGGGCGGTTCGGCGAACGCCTCGTCGAGCGAGATCCGTTCCAGCACCGGCGCGACCTCGCCGACGACGTCGAAAACCTGCTTGCTCAGGACTTCGTACAACCGGAACCGCGGCGGCAACACGACTCCGCCGGCCGGGAGCAGCCGTCGCGCCTGGGACATCGGCATCGCCGAACGCACGCCGTACTCGCGGGATTCGTAGCTCGCCCCGGCGACGACGCCGCGATGCCCGGTGCCGCCGACCACCACCGCGCGCCCGCGCAGCGTCGGCCGGGTGAGCTGCTCGGCGGAGGCGTAGAACGCGTCGAGGTCCAGGTGCACGACCCAGCGAGACATGTCAGGTTCCAGCGTCCAGAAGCCGTTGCAACGCCTTGGTGTAGCTCTCGAACGCGGCCCGGCCCTTGCTCGTGAGCCGCACCAGCGTGACCGGCGTGCGGTGCTCGTAGGCCTTGGTGATCTCGACGTACTCGGCGTCCTCGAGCTTGCGCAGATGCGTCGAGAGGTTGCCCGCGGTCATCTCCAGCAGCTGCTGCAACCGGGGGAAGGTGATCTGGTCGGCGGGACGCAGCCCGGCGAGCGCGACCGTCACGCGCAGCCGCGCCTGGGCGTGGATGACGGGGTCGAGCTCCGGCAGCTCAGCCACGGGGCCGCACCACGTAGACCAGCGCCGCGACCGCGAATCCGCCGCCGCCGGCGAGCGAGAGGACGAGGAAGTTGCCCGGCACGCCGACCAGGACGCTCGCCCCGCCGCACACGATGATCCAGCCGCCGAGGAAGTACTGCCGCAGGTCCTGCCAGAGCATCCCGCCCGCGAGGTAAAGCGTTCCGGTGAGCAGCAGCGACGTGCCCGTCCACAGGAGCGGCACGAGATCCGAGCCCTCGGGAAGGAGTTTGGTGATCCGGATGTCGATCAGGCACATCGCGGCGAACGAGATCCCCCACGACCAGCCGTACATCGCGCCGATCCGCCGCGACGGGCCGCGGATCCCCCGGCTGGGTTTGCTGCCGTGCCAAGCGGAGTAGAAGATCGCGCCCGCCATGAGCACCGCGACGACGATCCCCGCGACCCAGCCGGGCAGCAGCGCCGCCGACCGGTCGTCGGAGAGGTAGACGAGCCCCCAGCCGGCGAGCCAGGTGAACGCCCAGACGCCGAACAGACGCGCCGGGCTGACTCGCAGCTCCCGGCGCGTCCGCTCGTGCTGAAGGGCGATGAGTTCGAGCGATTCCGCCGCGGACAGCGGCTCTCCCTCGTCCTCGACGGGGTCCCCCGCGTCGTTGTTCACCCCGGACCGCCCTTCCCCCGTACTGACCCCGCATGCAGCACGGAAGCTAACACGTCACGCGACCTTCACCGGTCCCAGCCGGAACCGCCGCACCACCACGAGCGCGGGCACGGCCAGCCACGCCGCCAGCACGCCGGCCGCCAGGCCGAGCCCGCCCGCGTGATCGATCGGGAGCGTGCCGACGCGGCCGAGCCAGTACGTAGGGAAGAAGTGCGCGAGCGTGGACATCCATTCCGGCAGGAACGCGAGCGGCATCCACAGCCCGCCGAACACCCCGAGCGGCAGCATCAACGCACCGGTCATCGCACCGACCGTGTCGCCCTTGCCGAACAGCCCGAGTAGCAGCCCGAGCACCGCGAACGGCAGCGCGCCCAGCCACAACGAGACGCCGCTGAGCAGCCACTGTGCCGCAGTCAGCTGCACCCCGCGCAGCGCACCGGCCACGAAGATCACCAGAACCACGGGCAACGCCATCGCCATCGAAGACGCGATCTTCACCGCGAGGTAGCCGGGTCCGCGCATCGGTGTGAGCCGGAGCTGCCGCTGCCAGCCGTCAGTCCGCTCAGTCGCGACCCGGGTGCCGGTGAACAACGCACCGCTCATCGCGCCGTACGCGCCCATGTTGATCATTGTCGTGACGCTGCCCCTGATGCCGTTCGGGCCGACCTGGTCGCCGAACAGTCCGCCGAACAGCAGGAACATGCCGAGCGGAACCACGATGGTGAACAGCGCGAACTGCGGACTGCGGACGATGCGCAGAATCTCGAGGCGGAGATAGACGAGGTTCATCGGAGCGCTCCCTGCGGCTCGTCGGAAGTGAGGGCGAGGAACGCTTCCTCCAGCCCCGCGGAGGTGATCTCGATCGAGCTGGCCCGCGGGAACGCCGTGAGCAACGCCCTGATCGCCAGGTCGGAGTCGCTGCAGCCCAGTTCCGCACGATCGCCCTGAACACGTGCACTGGCAACCCCGTCCAGCGCGGCCAGAGCTTCCGGACGAGCGCCCTGTACGACTGCCCTGATCACTCGCCCGGACACATTCGCGCGCACGTCGTCGACCGCCCCGTCCGCGACGACCTTCCCGTGCCGCATCAACACGACCCGGTCCGCGTAGTCCTCGGCTTCAGTGAGGTAATGCGTCGCGAAGAGGACGGTCCGCCCGGCTGCCGTGAACTCGTGCATCGACGCCCAGAACTCGCGCCGGGCGTCGACGTCCAGCGCCGCCGTCGGCTCGTCGAGGAGCAGCAGCTCCGGGTCTCCGGTGAGCGCGAGCGCGTACCGAACTCGTTGAAGCTGCCCGCCGGACAACTTGCCGCACCGCCGCTTCGCGAACTCCCCGATGCCGGCCCGCTCGTAAATCTCCTTGGCCGACAAGGGATTCCGGAACATGGACCGATGCAACTCGACCAGCTCGGCCGGCGTGACGTCCCGCAGCAGAAACCCGTTCTGCACCATCGCCGCGAGCCGCCCGGAGTCGAGCGCCGCCCGAGGCGAGCCGCCGAACACCTGCACGCTCCCCTCGTCCGGCGAGGTGAGCCCGAGCAGCATGTCGATGGTGGTCGACTTGCCCGCGCCGTTCGGCCCCAGGAGCGCGACGACCTCGCCGCGCCGCACGGTCAAGGACACGCCATCGACCGCGCGGACCTGTTTGAACTGCTTCACCAGGCCGGTCAGCCTGAACGCTTCTGTCATCTCGTCCCCCAGTGCTTCGCTGTCCTAAACTTTGTAACACAAAGTTGGTTGCGATGGAAAGTGGTAGGCGATGCGGAGTTGTTCACCACGGCAAGCTGGTGACGGCTACGCCCGGCAAATCCGGTTGCTCCCCGCAACCGGCCGCACTACCGTCCGGATCCATGACGATCTTCGCCCGCTGCCGCCTGTCCTGATCCCGGCACGACTTTCCGGGCCGCCCGCCGCCGGGCCGCCCCCGCTTTGCGTGCCGGACCGCATCTCGTCCGGAAAGGACACTTTCGCCTTATGGGCAAGCACATCGTCGTGGTCGGCTGCTCCGCGCCCTCGCACGTCTACCCGTCGCTCGGAGCCATCCGCGAACTCGTGCGACGCGGACACCGGGTCAGCTACGTCGTGGGCGAACCGCTCGCCGAACTGGTCGAACCGACCGGCGCGGACGTCGTCGCGCATCCCACGATCTTCCCGATCGGCCCGGACGCGGAGTGGCCGGAAGACCCGGCCGAAGCGATGCGCGTCTTCCTCGACGAGGCCATCGCGATCCACCCGCAGCTGATCGAAACCTTCGACCAGGACCGCCCGGACCTGCTGCTTTACGACATCGGCGGCCTCGGCGCGCCGCTGCTCGGCCTCCGCTACGGAGTACCGGCGGTGCAACTCTCCCCCACCTACGTCGCTTGGGACGGCTACGAGGAAGAACTCGCCGACGTCCTCAAACCGATCCGCACCTCACCGTCCGGAGTGGACTACAACCGGACGTTCACCGAATGGCTGGCAGAACACGGCGTCACCGAAGACGCTTGGACATGGCTCGCGCGACCGGTGCCGATCCTGTCGCTGATCCCGCGCGCGATGCAGCCGAACGCCGACCGCGTGCCGGAGGATCGGGTCCAGTTCGTCGGCCCGTGCCTCGACCCGGCGCGCGCGGCAGAGCACTGGACGCCGCCGTCCGACGGGAAACCCGTGCTGCTCGTGTCGTTCGGCACCGCGTACAACGACCAACTGGATATCTACCGGCTGTGCAGCACGGAGTTCGACGGCTGGCACGTCGTGCTCTCGATCGGCAAGCACGTCTCGAAGGACGATCTCGGCCCGCTGCCGGAGTCGGTCGAGGTGCACGAAACCGTGCCACAGCTGGCGATTCTCGACGTCGCGTCGGCCTTCATCACGCACGCCGGCATGGGCGGTTGCACCGAATCGCTGTGGTACGGCGTCCCGACAGTCGCCATCCCGCAGGCCGTTGACCAGTTCGGCAACGCCGCGCAACTGGAAGCATTGGGGGTCGGCAAGCATCTGCCCGCAGACCAGGTGACCGCCAAGTCCCTCCGCGAAGCCGTCGACGAGGTCAGCAGTTCGCCGGACGTCGCCGCGCGGTTGGCTGAGTTGCGCGCGGAAATCCGGGCCAACGGCGGAATCACCGCAGCTGCGGACGCGGTGGAGAAGTTCCTGAAGTAAGCGCCCACGAACTGCCCGGGCTTGGCAGCACCAAGCCCGGGCAGTTCGGCTATCCGGCCCGAATCTCGTTGAGATAGTTGTAAATCGTGTACCGGGTCACCTCGAGCTGCCCGGCCAGATGGTCCACCGCGTCCTTGATCAAGAAGTACCCGGCCTCGTCCAGCTCCCGGACCACCGCCGACTTGTGCCGCTTCTTCATCAGCTCCACCGGAATTCCGGACTTCCCGATCGCCCGTCCGACGAGAAACCGCTGGAGGCTGTCGACGTCCGGCAGGAACGTCTCCTCCCTGCGTTCGTCCGACGTCTGCGCTGCCGCCGGAAGTTCGCTGTTCACGCACAGACAACCGATCGCCGTACCGTCGGCGTCCCGCAGGAACAACGTGGACGACCGGATCTCACGGCCGTCCGGACTGTGCGTGCGGTAATTCGTCAGGTCCTGCGTCGTGCCGCGACGGACGAGCCCGAGCAGCAGATCCGTCATCGGCCCGCCGACTGAGCGGCCAGTGAGCCTGCCCGCGATCGCGACGATCGAATCCGGCAGCCGCGACAGGTCGTGCAGCAACACCTCGTTGCCCGGCCCGAGCATCGCCGCCAGCCCGTCCACCGCCGGAATCAACGCGGTGAGCAGCTCATGCGTCGCCGTGCCCGAAGCCGACGCGACCGGCACGACCCGGCGAGGCCGGATCAATGTTTCCAACGCCTCCCGCACGAGATCGGCAGCCGCCACCGGGGTCGACGCGTGCGGCGACAATCGGACATGTTCCGGACGGACCGTCGCCGCGATCCCCGCCGCCGTCAACGCCGCTCCGACCTGCTCAGCTGGCTTGTCCGGCAACGAGAACGCGAGAATCCCGGCCCGCCGCTCAGTCGCTGACACAATCTCCGCGCCGAACGAACGCAGCACTTCCTCCAACTCGCCGACGCGTTCGTCGATCCGGCCGGCGATCGCCGCGACTCCGGTTTCCTCGACCAGTTCGAGCGCCGCCGCGAACGCGCCGGACGTAACCGGGCTGAGGTTCGAGATCGACCAGCTCGCCGCGGTCGGGTCGGCCGGGTGGATCTCGTTGTCGAACAGCCCGGGGTCGCGCGCGCCGGTCCAGCCGGACAGGATCGGGTCCATCCGCTCCAGCGCCCGGTCGGAGAGCACCGCGAACCCGGTGCCCCAGCCCGCCCGCAGCCACTTCTGCCCACCGACCACGAGCACGTCGGCGACCTCCCACGGCGCGTCGACGACCCCGAAGCCCTGGATCCCGTCGACCACCAGCAGCCGATCGCCGACCACCTCGCGCAATGCGGCGAGGTCAGCCCGATAGCCGGTGCGGAAGTCGACAGCACTCACGGAAACGACGGTGGTTTCCGGCGTGAGTGCTTCCGCGAGGCGACCGGCGGTGACGTAACCGCCTTCCAGCCGCCGCATCCGCACCCTTCCGGCCTGCTCGGCGCGCGCCCACGGGTAGGTGTTGGCCGGGAACTCCGCGGCCGAAACGAGCACTTCGCCATGGCTGTTGAACGCTGCTTGGAACAGGCCGAGGCTGGTGTGCGGCAGCAGCACGGTGTGGTCGGTGTCGCTGCCGCAGAGCCGCGCGGCCGCTGCTTTCGCCCGGATCTCCTGCCGCATCAGCTCGTCCACAGTGGACGGACCGGCCTTGGTCGTCGCCTCCAGCAGCCGCGCGGTGGTGTCTAAGACAGTGTGCGAGGGCGGCCCGAACCGCGCGAAGTCCAGGTAGCCGGCAGGCTCGTCGAACTGGAGCAGGTACCGGGGCGGGATCCGGGTCACGAGAGGACCCGCGCGAGGAACTGCCGTGTCCGCTCGTGTTCCGGCGCCTTCAGCACGCGATCCGGCGGCCCGGTTTCGACCACCGCGCCGTCGGCGAGGAACACCACCTCGTCGGCGGCCTCCGCGGCGAAGGCCATCTCGTGCGTCACGACCACCATCGTCATTCCCTCCCGAGCCAACGTACCCATCACCGCGAGCACCTCCCCTACCAACTCCGGGTCCAGCGCGGACGTCGGCTCGTCGAACAACATGAGCTTCGGCTTCATCGCCAGCGACCGCGCGATCGCGACGCGCTGCTGCTGCCCGCCGGACAGTTGCCCTGGGTAAGCGCCCGCTCGGTCCGCGAGCCCGACCCGGTCGAGCAGGTCCAGCGCCTCTTTCCGGGCCTGTGCCGGATCGACGCCGAGCACCCGCACCGGTCCCTCGACCACGTTCTCCAGCGCCGTCCGGTGCCCGAACAGGTTGAACCGCTGGAAAACCATGCCGATGTCCCGGCGCTGCCGTGCGACGTCCTTCTCCCGCAGCTCGTACAGCTTGCCGCCGCGCAGTTTGAACCCGATCGGCTCGCCGTCCACCCAAACCTGGCCGCCGTCGATCGTCTCGAGATGGTTGAGGCAGCGCAGAAACGTGCTCTTCCCCGCTCCAGACGGCCCGAGCAAGCACACGACCTGTCCTTTGCGGACTTCCAGATCGATGCCTTTGAGCACCTCGGTGTGCCCGTAGTTCTTGCGAACCCCGACAGCTTTCAGCAGCGGCTCAGACACGCGCACCCCTCACCAACGGCATCCCCTTGAGCGCCTTCCCGGCCCGCGCCACCGGACCCCGGTCAGCCGCCCCGAACGATCGTTCAAGGTAGTGCTGGCCGATGCCCGCCACCGTCACCACGACCATGTACCAGATGGCCGCCGCGATCAGGGTCTCCATCACCAGCAGGTTGTTGGACGAGATGTTGTTGGCCGCGTGGATCAGCTCGGTCACGCCTATCACCGACGCCATCGACGTGCCCTTGAGCATGTTGATGAAGTCGTTGCCGGTCGGCGGGATGATCACGCGCATGGCCTGCGGCAGCACAACCCGGCGCAACGTCGCGCCCGGCGTCATGCCGATGGATTTCGCCGCCTCGGTCTGGCCGGAGTCGACGCTGGTCAACCCGGCGCGGACGATCTCCGCCATGTACGCGCTCTCGTTCAGCGCCAGTCCGAGCAGTGCCGCGGTGAACGCGCTGATCAGCACGTTCGTCGGTTCGTGGACGAGGTAACCGCCGAACGGCAGCGGGATCGAGACCGTCGGGAAGATCAGGGCCAGGTTGTACCAAATCAGGATCTGCAACAGCACCGGAAGCCCGCGGAACAGCCAGATGTAGGCCGCCGCGAACCACTTCGCGACCGGGTTGGCGCTGAGCCGCAGCAACGCGATCAGGATGCCGAGCACGATCGCGATCGCCTGCGCGATCAGCGCCAGCACGACAGTGTTGAGCAGGCCGAGCGCCATCACGCGGTAGAAGACGAAGTCGGGTACCGAACCCCACTCGATCTGCGCCTGTGCGAGCGCGAAACCCAGCAGCACCAGCAGCGCGACAATCACCGCCGCACTGACCCAGCGACCCCAATGCCGCAGCCGGACGATCGGCAGCGGTTCAGCTTCCGCCATTGACGGCCGCCTCCTTGACCGCGCCCTGCTCGACGCCCCAGGACTGCAGGATCTTGCCGTACGTCCCGTCGGCGACGAGCGACTGCAACGCCTGCTTGACGGCGTCGCGCAGCTTGGTGTTGCTCTTCGCGAACCCCATCCCGTACGGCCCGCCCTCGATCGGCTGGCCGGGTACGACCTCGAAGAACTTGCCGTCACCGGCGGTGCGCGAAATGTAAACCGCGCTCGGCAGGTCGTTGAGAATCGCCGCGACGCGACCGGTGCGCAGCTGATTCTGGTTCTGGTTGTCGCTGTCGGTCGCGGTCACCGTGATGGCTTGCTTGCCCGCCTGCGTGCACTTCGCACTCTGCGCGGCGGCGAACTTCTGGTGGCTGGTGCCCTGTACGACTGCCACGTTCTTGCCGCACAACGTGTCCGGCCCGGTGATGCCGTCCGGGTTGCCCTTGCGGATCATGATCGTGATGCCGGACGAGAAGTAGTCCACGAAGTCGATCTGCTTCTGACGTTCCTTGGTGTCGTTCATCGCCGCCATGGTCAGATCGACGCGGCCGGACTGCAGACTCGTGATCAGCGAACCGAACGCGAGATCCTGATACGCGACGGTCACCCCGAGCTTCGCCCCGACCGCCTTGGCCAGATCGACCTCGTAGCCGATCGGCGTCTTGCCGTCCGCGGCGTAGAAGTTGTTCGGCGCCGACTGGATGTTGGACGCCAGCCGCAACGTCTTGGCCTGCACCACCGCCGGCGGCAATGCCCCTGCGAGCTGCGGGTCAGCCTTGATCGCACCGAACAACGCGGTGTTGTCCGGAACAGCGCTCTGCTTTTGTGGTTGCCCGCCACCAGCCCCGTCAGGACCTCCTCCACAGGCAGTAGCGAACGCGAGCAAGCCGCCCAGCAGAACGGCCTGCCAAGCACGGGGACGAAGCGACGACATGCGGAACCTCCAGGACGTCGTTGGTTCCGCGGGACGCTACAACTGGTTGTTAAAGAGGTCAACAAGCAGTTGAATTCCTGTCTCGTCTAGCGTGCGAACATGACACTCGACGAGGGCTTCCGCCAGTTCTGGACCGAACGGCGGCTCGCGTCGCTCACGACGGTGCGCCCGAACGGAACGCCGCACGTGGTCGCGGTAGGGGTGACGGTCGACTTCGAACAGGGCCTCGCCCGCGTGATCGCCTCCGGGACGTCGTACAAGGCCCGCCTCATCCGCGCCGCCGGCGAAACGGGACTGGGCGCCGCGGTGTGCCAGTTCGAGGGCCGGACCTGGTCCACGCTGGAAGGCCGAATCCGCCTCCTCGACGATGCTGCTTCAGTCCGCGACGCCGAAGAGCGCTACGCCCAGCGATACCGGCAGCCGCGCGAAAACCCGCAACGAGTCGTCCTGGAACTCACCATCGGACGGGTGCTGGGCAACGCCTGAGGCTCCACTCCTCCGGACGACCGCCTTGGTCCAGCTGCCCTACTCATCCGCCCTGATCAGTCGTCCTGATCAGTCGTCCTGGGCAATTCTCCTGGGCAGTTGCCCTGGGCAGTTGCCCTGGGCAGTTGCCCTGGGCAGTTGCCCTGGGCAGACGTCCTGCGCAGCTGACCCAGGCAGTTGCCCTGCCGCCGCGCTCTGGTCAGCCGCCCCGGCCGACCGCCTTGATCAATCGCCCTGAGCAGTCGTCCTGCCAGTTGTCTCGGTCAACCGCCGCCGTCTGTCACCCACCAAACCAACCCGGTCAATCGCTCCGGTCAACCGCCCTGGTCAACCGCTCTGGTCGACTGCCCCGGTCAGTTGCCCCCACCAACCAACCCGGTCGATCGCCCGGGTCAACCGTCCCAGTCAGTTGCCCCGTCAATGGTTCGGTCGATCGTCCAGGTCAACTGCCCTGGACGACTGCCCCGGTCAAACGAACTGCGCCAGCAACCCTTCCGCACTGCGCACCACAACCTGCGCCGCCGCCCGCTCCGCCAGCGCCCGGTCCGGACGCTCCGCCTCATGCCGCCATCGCATCACCGCGTCAAGACCGGCTTCGTACATCTCGCGCGGATCCGTACCCGCCGCAAGCCCTAGCCGCTCCTCTGGCTCCGTCCCCTCCGCGCCGAGCAGCCGCACAGCTTCTTCCGCCGAGTCCCCCGCCAGCGCGGTACGCCCGCCGCGAATGTCCGCGATCAGCCGCAACTCGCGAAAGTCATGCGCACCAGCCGAAAACCGCTCAACCCGCGCCGCAAGGCGATCACTGTGCGGCCGAGGCTCCGCGTTCAACACAGTCTCCAGCCGGATCAACGCAGTCCGCGCCCGCAACGCATCCGCGCGTGCAGCGAAACACCCCGCAATAGTGTCGCGAAGTTCGCCAAGACCACTACGCCGCACCAGTTCCGTCGACAGCTTCACCCGGTCGTCACAGCCGGTCCGGATCAACGTCAGCGCCAGCTTCACCCCGAACAGCCCGAAACGCACCACCAGCGACCGTCGCGTCTCGACCGACACGGGCCCCGGAAACGCCGGATCAGTAAACGAATCCACCGACAGCAGATACCGCTCCAACTCCTCACGCGGTACAGCAGCGAAGGCCGCGAGAAGCTCAAACTCGTCATCAGTGAACGCGCGCGCCCCGTACGCAAGCTGCGCCGCCACTGCGATCACGCCTTGGAACCCGCTGCACAGCGGATCTTCGCGCCACGCGCGCCGCGCAATCTGCTTCGCGGTAAGCAGTGCGTCAATCCGCCCCGCGCCAGTCTCATCCGCGCGCGCAAGCACAAGGATCGTGTCGACGGCCGTCTGCCGCGCGAACGCTGAAGGTGCTGTCGGACGCAGCGTCGCCAACTGATCGGGCTCAAGATGGCGCAGCAGCCGTACGGATGCGTCAGTGAGCGTCGACGGATGCGGTGCATCGAGAAACTCCAGATCCCGCAACGCCCGCGTCGGCCAATCGCCCAACGCCGCAGCCAACGTGGACTTCCCCGTCCCCGCGGTTCCGCCGATGCTCACCCGAAGCGGCTCGTCAAGATGATCAAGCGCTTCCCCCAGCAACGCCGAAGCCCGCGGACTGTCGCGGTAGTACGCACAAGCATCCGCCAGAAGCGCCCGAACGTCCTCAACCACGCGCGACACCACTCCTCACTCGACTCACGCCACCCGGCACAGTCCCGCACATCCTCGACTACCCGGCGACCTCCCGCTCACCGACCACCGAATCCGGCCATCACCAATCCGGCCACTGACTCCCGTAACACCCTCAACTGCCCAAGAAGGCCGCGTTCCCCACGGCCGAAGCCACCACGCAGCACCCTCTCCCGGCTCAGCTCCCGCGACCGAAGCGGCTCAATCCCGCCGACGCAAACCACAACTCGCCAACCAGCCACCAAAACTGCTCCGCCACCCGAGCTTCGTCGCAACTCGCCAAACCGCCTTCACCGCAGCGAAACGCCTCACCACACCAAGAACCAACTGACTCCCACGATGCGGAACCCCGTCCGCAACCACCGGCCCAGATGCCGCGCCTCATCCAGCCAGCACCGAACCCCGCCGAAGGAGCAGCTCACTCAATCCAGGAAAAAGCCGCCAGCACGACCAAAACACCGCATCCAGCCATCCCCACCGAAGTCACGCAGACAGTTCCTCGGGGCCTGGTTGGCGCGCGAGCCCCCAGCCTGCAGAGCCGCCAACCACAGGCCGCGCCCAGCTGTCTCCCCCGAAGTCGCACAGCCAACTCCTTCGACAACTGGTTGGCCCGCATGCCGCTCGCCCTACTGAACACGCCGCACCTGGCCATCCCAGCCCGAGGTCACGCGGCTAACTCCGCGAACACCTGACCAGCCAGCATTCCCGCTCAGCAGCCCACAAAGCCGCCAGCGCTACCGGCGCACACCGCGCTCAGCCGAGGTCAAGCGAACAACTCTTCAGACGCCCCACTGGACAGCATCCTCAAGCCCCACCCGCAAAGCGCCCATCCACTTCCGAACACGCCGCACACAGTCAGCCGGAGCCGAGGTCACGCAGGCAACTCCTTAGGTGTCCGATTAGCCAGCATCCCCAACTCCCCGGCCCGCTTGTGCAACCCCGCGAGCCGGTCGATCTCCCGCCGCAGCGACGCACTGCGCCGCTCCCGCTCGGCCGACCCGGCGATGATCATCTCGCGTTCCCGCGTCAACTCGTCGGCAAGACCGTCCGCAAGCTCAGTGAAGTGGTCCCGCAACCGTCGCTGCACATGGCGGATCGCGTCGCGGCATTCCTTGCTGAACCGCAGGAACACGTCGTCAACATGCCGTTGCGCGGTCATCTTGGCCACCGCCTGCCGACGTTGCAGCCGCATGCCGCCCTCGTCGCTGATCGTCTTCGCCGCGAACGCGACGCCCGCGCCGATCGACACCGGGTTGATCAGCGGCAGCCCCGCCAACCCGGTCACCAGGCCGAACATCAGCACGCCACCGTACGAACCGCGCAACCCAGTGAACGCCTTCTGCCCGATCTTGAACCGCTCGATCCGCGGCTGCCGAACCTCGGCGATCTGGTCCGCCCCGGAGTCGATCAAGGCCAGTTCCGGCAGGTCGTACTGCGCGCCGAAGCTCACCGCCACCGCCTGCGCGATCCACTCCGCGCGTTCGGCAGCGAACGTGTAGGTCGTCTCGACCGCTTCCGCGAGCGTACTGTCCAGCCACGGCCCGAACTCGTCCCACACCTTCACCGGGTCCCCGCGGTCGAAAGTCTCGTCGATCGTCTCGACGATCTTCCGGGTGCGTTCACGCAGGTCGTACTCAGCGTCGGACTGCAGGTCGGCGATTTCGTCCGACAGCAGGTTCTGCCAGCGGCTGTTGCGCCGACGCAGCTCGTCGGCGCGGCGTTGGGAGCGTTGCAGCAACGTCGTCTGGTCGACGCCTGCTTCCTGCCCCGCTGCTTCGGCCCGCGCGCGCAATGTCTCGACCAGCTCTGCTGCCGCCGCACGCACGCTCACTGCGGCAAGCAACGCGGCCGTGCTCTCCGCTGGCCGCGACACCTGTGTCGCGATCCAGGAAAGCAACTCCGGGAATCCGGACCGCGCGTTGAGGTCTTGATCGCCGCCCTTCGCCGCGGCGAAACGAACCGTCGCGGACACCGGCAGTACCGGCGAGTCGATCCCTGCAGACGACAATGCGGTCCGGTTCTGTTCGGCGACCGTGCGCCATCCGGCGCTGACATCGATCTTGGTCAGCGCGATGACCACGTGCGGACACCACGTCCGGATGTGATGCGCCAACGCCAGCTCGGCCTGATCCAGCGGAGCGGCGGCGTCGGAAACGAGAATGACCGCGTCGGCGTCCGCGAGAACGTCGAGAGCGGCAGCTGTGCGAGGCGACCTCGGGTCGCCGATCGCCGGGGTGTCGATGAGCACCAGGCCCGCGGACAGCAGATCGCGCGGGACTCCGACCTCGACCCGCCGCAGCGACCCGGCCGGCCGGGCGCCGACCTCGCCGGTCAGCTTCTCGATCTCGACCGGGATGCGTTCGTCGGCGCGTCCGACGAGCGTCGCGCCGGGTTCGGCCGCGTACGCGACTTCGATTGGCACTGCGGGTGTCGCCGCGTCGCCGACCGGGCAGACCGGCGCGTTGAGCACCGCGTTGACCAGGTAGCCCTTGCCTTGTTTGGGGAAGCCGAGCACCGCGACGCGCGTGCCTCCCGGCGGCCGGTCCTGACGTCGGCGAAGGCGCTGGGCCAGGTCTTCGCGGCCGTGCGTCCGGCAGGCGTCCGAGGTCTCGGCGAGCACTTCGAGCCAAGCTGGAGCCGTCACGGCGAACCAGTGTCCCCTGTGTACGGGGAGTATCCGAACCGGGTGGTGGCTCCGCGGTCGCACCCAGACCGCGGAGCCACTCCCGAATTACCCTTGCTCAGAGGGAAATGTGCAGTTCACCGCCGCCGTGCGAGGTCTCCGCACCGGCGTGCAGGTCAAGGCCGAGGCCCTGGTGCCCGAGGTCGGAAACCGTCGAGACGGTGTCGTGCACCATGCCGACGCCAGCGTCGGTCCCGGTGTGCGTCTCGGTCGCGGCGTCGGAACGCTCGGCGTCGCCGTGCGACATGAGCGAGTGCGCCTGCTGGGTCACGCCGTTGACAGCGTGGTTCAGGCCATTGGCGCTGAGCGTGTTGCTCAGGCTGCCGACGTTGTCGGTGACAGTCCCGACAGCGTCGCTGACGTGCCCAGCGATCCCGCCGCCAGCCTCACTCGCGTGGTCAGCGACCTGCGCACCGGAGTTCGCGACCGGCAGGTCGCTGACGTTGACCGGCGAAGCCGCGGCGAGCTCGCCGCCGACGTGCTGCACCTGCGAGACGGTGCCGTCAGCCGCAGCGGCCGCCTGCCCGCTCGCCTGCGCGACGGCGCTGGAGTCCAGCCCGTTGGCCAGGTCGTTGCCCAGGGCGAGTGCACTGGTCGGGTTCTGCACCAACGCGGTGACCGACGCGGCAGCGTTCTGCACGTCGCCGACACCCGGCACCGCGGGCAGCGCCGGAGCGGCCGGGAGACCCGGCACAGCCGGAACCGACGGCAGCTCGCCGGCCACCGGCAGAGCGCTGGCGACGTCGCCGACACCCGGCAGCGAGCCAACGCCCGGAAGCGAACCGGCACCCGGCAGCTCGCCGAGACCCGGCAGCTGGCCAACACCCGGGAGCTCGCCCAGACCCGGCACCGCCGGCAGTTCGCCAAGGCCCGGCAGGTCACCGGCGGTCGGCAGCGCCGAAGCACCGGCCACGTCGCTGACGACGGGCAGGTCGCCGACGGCCGGCAGCTCGCCGAGACCGGGCAGCTCACCCAAGCCCGGCACCGCCGGGAGCTCGCCGAGACCCGGCAGCTGAGGCGCACCCGCGGAGGCGGCCGCACCGCCGAGCGAAGCGGTGAGCGCCTGCAGCTGCTCGATCGCGCCCTGCGGACCGTCGCCGAGCGCAGTGGTCAGGTCGCCCGCCTGGGGCAGGTGGCCGAGAGAGGCCAGGTGGTCCACCGGGACATAGTCGAGCACCAGCGGCGCGACCTCGTTCACGTCGGCGGCGCTGATGTCGCCCAGCCCGGCAGCGGCCAGCGCGGCCTGCGGGTCCTGGCCGAAAGCGGCGAGCGCGGACGGGTCTTGGAGCAAGGTGAGCGTGAAGTCGTGCAGAGTCTGCACCGAATCCATGGGGGGATCTCCACTTGTAGTGATTACGGGGAATGCCCGGCCCTCCCCGGCCGGGCGTGGCGCCCAAGGTAGGGACGGGGCACCCCCGCTCACATCGGGGTTTACACCCAGTCGCGCCTCGCTCAGCCGTTAGGGGGTCGATATGAGATCGTTAGGGAGTTAGGGGATCGGACACGCGGAACCCGGTTGGGTTAAATCCCACCCCACTCTTGCCCGTCTGACCCGAACGGGTGAGGATGCGTATCCGTTCAGTGAGTTACGCCCCTTGGCCGAACCCTGACTGCGACGAAGGGAGGAAGCGGCGGTGCCCTACGTGCTCGGCATCGACCTCGGCGCTGCCCGGACCCACGCCGCGCTCCGCCGCAGGCAAGGTGACCGGTGGGACGATCCCGAGCCGTTGTGGCTGGGCGAGACGTCTCCGGCGACCGCGACCGCGCTCTTCCTCGACGACGAGGGCTACCTGCTCACCGGCGATGCGGCCGCGCAAGCCGGCGCCGCCGTGCCGTCCCGGCTGATCACCGGATTCCACCGCCGTGTCGGGGACGATGTGCCGGTTTTCATCGGCAGCGAACCGTTCACGCCGGAATCCCTGACAACAGTCTTCGTCGAAGGCATCGCCGACGTCGCGGCCAGCCAGACCGGCGGGCCGCCGCGCCAGCTCGTCGTCACCCACCCCGGTGACTGGGGCGGTTACCGACGCGACCTTCTGCGCCAGTCGCTCGCGGAGTCCGGTTTCAACGCGGTCACCCTCGTTCCCAGCGCGGTCGCCGCGCTCTACGCGCACCTCCCGGAGCCCGGCGCGGGCGACCGAACGGCTGCGGTGTGCGAGTTCGGCCCGGACGGCGTCACCGTCACTTTGGCGACCGCTTCGGGAGCCAGCGGATGGATCGCCCGGACCAGCACCGAAGGCGTCGCCCCGAGTGCCGCGGTCACGACCGCGTTCGGTCTCGCGCAGGCGGCGAATGTCACCCCGGAGTCGCTGGCCGGCATCGTGTTCTGCGGCGAACCAAGCCAGGGCGTCCGCCCCGGACGTTTGCCCTGCCCGTTTTTCGCGGGCCCCCAACCTGCGGATACGGCCGCCATCGGAGCCGGGATCCTCGCCAGCCAACGGACGAGGCCCCTCGCGCGGCGGGAGGCCCCTGCTCCCGAAACCACCTTGCTGCCGCGAGTCGACCGAGAACCCGAACTTCCCGAGAGACCCGAGCGGCCGCCGGTGGAAATCACTCCGTTCACGCTGCCAGAGCCCGAGGGCGCTGCCAAACTGATGCGTCGCTGGCGACCACTCGCCGCCGCTGCGGCCGTGCTGGCGGTCAGCTCCTCGATCCTGATCGCGGTCCTCACGTCACACGAAGCGACCGCGGACAAGGAACCCGCTTCTCCCCGTCCCCCTGTCCTGAGTTCGTGCGCCCACCCAGCCACAGCTCCCTCCGGTGAAGGTCACTGTTGAACGCACTGCTGGCGAAAACCGGCAACGACGCCGTCCACCCCGCAGCCCGCCGCCTCCTTGAACAACTCGCCGACACCCCCGCGGCCCCAGTCAGGCTCGTAGTCGTGGCACCGGGCGGCTACGGCAAGACTGCCTTGCTGGGTGCCCTCGACCGCAGCTACCGCGAGGCAGGTGTCGAGGCCACCGTCGTCGACGACGCCGACCAGCTCGACGACGAAGACCTGACCAGGCTCACCATGCTCGCCGCTGCCAAAGAGGGACCGCTCGTGGTGGCACATCGTCCAAACCCTCGCGCGCAAGCATTGCGGGCGCTCGGCGAAATGCTGTTGCTGCCGCCGCTGACCGTCGACGAAGTCGGCAAGCTCGCGAAACAACTCACCGGCCGCACCGCGGACGCCTCTGCCTTGCACGCCAGCACCGGCGGCGTCCCCCGCCTCGTGGAACGCGTCGTAACCGCCCGTCTCGCCGACTTCCGCGCCGAACTGGCCGCACTCGACGACGACGTCCTCCGCTACCTCATCGCCGCCGAAGCCGGCGCGGCCCGCAACCTCGACCTGCTCTGTTCTTTGCTGGAGCGCACACCAGACGAACTGCCCGAAGTCGTCGACGGAGCCCGCGCAACCGGTCTCCTCGACGCCGAAGACATACTCCTTCCTGCCGCCGCCGAAGCAGTACGCGCTTACGGACCGCCTGCCCGGCGTCTAGCGGTCCTGCAACAACTCGTGGAAGCACAGCTGACCCGCGGTCTGCCCGTACTCGACCTCGCGACCTCACTCCTCGACGCCGGCAGCTCCGGTGCCTCCGCAGCAACCGCGTTCGCAACGGCGGCAAGCGAAGCGCTCCCCACCGATCCAAAGCACGCCGCACGCCTCTTCGAAGCCGCAGCCGAAGCCGGCGCCCGCGACGCCGCGACTACCACTGGCTGGGCCCGCGCCGCCGCACTGTCCGGGGATCTGGACACCGCCCTCCGCCTAGGCGACGGCATGCTGTCCGGCGAAGACCCCGAAGCTCGAGCCGCCGGTGCGGAGATCGCCGCGACCGTCCTGGCCCACCGCGGCGAACTGGCTCGAACTGCGGAGCTGTACCGCTGGGCTGCGGCCACGGATAACTGGTCTCGTCAACACGCCGCCGCCACGTCGTCCAACGCTGGCGGCAACGGCTCCATCCCGACGGGTACCGAAAACCCCAATGCCGCAGCAACGAGCGGTCAAGACGCAAACGCCGACTCAACGCGCTCTGCAGCCTCTGCGCTCCCCCACCTCACGAACGCTGCCGACGTTCCGAACGATCCCGCCTCCCCGGCACCCACCACTTACGCTCCCAACGGGAATGCCTCTTTCCCGGCGTCGCCCCAACAAAATGGCGAGAGCTATCGCTGGGTGGGCCCTGGCGCAGTCGATGCGTTCGCGACGATCGCCCTCGTCGGAACCGGTCAGCCCACCGACGGCCAAGCGGTCGCCACCGTCCCGATGCCGGGCGTCGCGCCGACGTTGTTCACCGGTGCCGCAGCGCGAACAGCGAGCGGGATCGTGGAATCGGTATTCGGTTGCGGGACAGAGGCGTTGCCGACGCTCGTAGGTGCTGCGGCAATGCTCGAGCCGGCGGTTGGCGGTGCGCCGCTTCCGGACAGTCCGGCCGCGCTCGCCGCACTCGCCGGCCTGCACGCTGGTGAACTGGCGCTCGCAGAATCGGTGCTGGAACGAGCACTTGCCAGCAGCGTCGGCGGTGACCTGCTCGCCACTCGGCACCGGCTGCTGCTCGGCTGGGTCGCGATGACCGGCGGCCACCTCGCCGCCGCGGCTGAACACCGGGACGCCCTCGCTGGCACGAAACTCGAAGCCCGCGACGAACTGTTCTTCGCGACGCTGGAACTCGGTCTCGCCCGGCGGGCGAGCGACCTGGTCGGACTGCAACAGTCGTGGGAGCGGGCGTATCAGGCGTCCATGCGTCAGCAAGTGGACTTGTTCACGCTGTTGCCGTTGGGCGAATTGGCAATCGCAGCCGCTCGGACCGGTGCGCACGCCAAGCTGTCCCGGCGGCTAGAGGGCGCTCACGCCATGCTGGACCGGCTCGGCAATCCTCCTTTGTGGACAGTCTCGCTGTGCTGGCACGAACTGCATGCCGCGATCACCACCGAAGACCGAGCCACTGCGGAACGGCAACTGGCCGCGCTGAACCGCTTCGCGGACTGCGGCCGCTATCCGGCCGCGCTCGCCCGCGCCGCCGGGTGCTGGCTTGCCGTGCTCAGCGGCACGTTTGATCCGGGCGAAATCTCCGCAGCGGCCGCGGAACTTCACGAGCTGGATCTTTGCTGGGACGCTGCCCGCCTGGCCGGCCAAGCCGCGATTCGCACCTCAGACCGCAAGGCGATGGTCCAACTCCTCGAAGCAGCTCGACAGTTCCAAGGCACGACTGGACGTCTCGAATCCTCCGCCCCGACGCCAGGCGCCTCGACCGGCTTGAGCGCGCTGAGCGAACGAGAACTGGAAGTCGCGCGCCTGGTGGTCGACGGGCTGACCTACAAACAAGCTGGCAGCAAACTCTTCATCTCCGGCAAGACTGTCGAACACCACATGGCCCGCATCCGCGGCAAGCTCGGTGCTGCGGACCGTCGCGAACTGCTCGCGACCCTGCGCGAACTGCTCGCCAAGCCGAACGTGCATTGACTCGTGGACGGCCTCAGTCCCGGCTGGGGCCGAAACGCTCGGTCCGGATCGACTGCGGCGAATGTCCCAGCGCGAGCATGATGTCCGCGGCAGTTTCGACGAACCCGGTCGGCCCGCAAATGTACGTGGTGGCCTCGAGCTCAGCTGGCCATGCGGCGGTGCTCAACGTGGCGACGTCGATGCGCCGCGGAATGCCGGAGAGCCCTTCCGGAAGCTCTCGCGTGTAGACGTAAGTGATGTCCAGCCCCGCGTACGGACGGCGAAGTTCCTCGGCGTAGTACAGCTCCGCCGGGGTGCGCAGCGAATAGACCAGCCGGAAGAGTGATTTGCTGCCAGCTTCGCGACGAGCCCGGATCATCGACATCAGCGGGACGATGCCCGCACCACCGGCGACGAGCAGCACCGGAGTCGAATCAGCGGCACGCCATACGAACCAGCCGCCGATCGGCCCGCGGATCTCGACCGGGTCGCCGACCGCGTAAGGGCCGGTGAGGTGCTCGGACACTTCGCCGTCGGCTACCCGCTGCACGGTCAGTTCGATCCGGTCTCCGTTCGCCGGTGCGGCGAGCGAGTAGCTGCGTTGCGCGGTGTAGCCGTCAGCTGCAGTGAGACGAACGTCGACGTGCTGTCCCGCGAGATGGCCTGGCCACCCGGGGATGTCGAAGACCAGCGTTCGCGCGGTCGGTGTCTCCTGCCGGATCTCCGCGAGCCGGGCGACGCGCCATGCTAGTCGCCCTGATACCGCTGTTCCCGCCATGGATCTCCGTAGTCGTGGTAGCCGGCCGCTTCCCAGAAGCCCGGATCGTCCTTTGTTGCGAGTCGCAGCTCGCGCACCCATTTCGCGGACTTCCAGAAATAGAGGTGCGGCACCAGCAGCCGGGCGGGACCGCCGTGTTCCGGAGTGAGCGGCTTGCCGCCGTATTCATAGGCGATCCACGCCTGCCCGCTGAGAAGGTCGGCGAGCGGAAGGTTTGTGGTGTAGCCGCCGTAGGAATGCGCCATGACGTAATCAGCGGCTGTGTCGAGGTCCCCGACGAGCGTGTCCACTGAGACGCCGCGCCAATGAGTGTCCAATTTGGACCATTGGGTGACGCAGTGGATGTCGACTGTGATCTTCTCGCTGGGCAGCGCCATCAGTTCCGGCCACGACCACGAGCGGCGTTCGCCGCTTTCGGTCACCACCGCGAATTCCCACCGTTCGGTGCTCACCCGAGGGGTGGGCCCGGCCGAGAGAACCGGGAAGTCTTCGGCGAGATACTGACCTGGCGGCAGTCGCGGGTTGGCACCACGGGCGCGTCCGGTGAAGCCTGGTGTGACGACTCCCATCGCGCTCCTTCCGGACATACCCAGCAGCTCGGCCCTTGGACGCGAGACTACCCGCGCACCTGCAATCCGAGCGACGTGACGAGGACCGCGGCCTGCTCCGGGGACACGATCGCGCCAGTCAGCGACGCACGCGTCAGGTCAAGCGACGACAGATCGCTCCCACGCAGCTCAGCGCGCGTGACGTCGATGTCCTGCAGCTCCGCCCCGGACAGATCCACGTCGGCGAACACGGCGCCCGAGCACTTCGCCTTGGTGAGATCCGCTTCACGCATCCGGACACCCTGGAACGTGACTCCACGCAGGTCGGCACCGTTCAATCCGACGAAAGACCAGTCTCCGCCCGTTACGCGCAACGGCCGCAGGTCGCAGTCCTGGAATCGGCTGCCGACCAGCTTGCATCCGGTGAATTCGGCGTCGAAGAGGTTGCACCCCTTGAACACGCATCCGGTGAACGCCGTGTCGGTGTGCCGCGAAGCGTTGAACTGGACGTTCCCGAACACACAGTCCAGGAAGGTGACACCGCGCGTGACGGCCTCGGTGAGATCGACCTGGTGGAACTCACAGCGCACGAACCGCCGCGCCGTGAACTCCTCCGCGTACCAGTCTTCCCGCCGGTAGACGCGGTCCTCGACCGTCTCGATGCCGGGTGGCTCCGGCTCGTGTTCGGGCATTCGCCAAGCCTAGTTCGCTCGCCTGCCGACTGGGTGCTGAACACGGCGGCAAGCGTCTCGCCGCCACCGGATTCTGGCTGGTGGTGACCAGAATTACCGGGGCCGCTGCATGCGCCGTGTCGCCTGTTGCCCGACCGGTTGCGTGATCGGCCCCTTCCGCTCCGCTACGCGGCTCATGCCACAGCGAGGAGCGGTCGCTTCAGGACGGCCATACGATGGCCGGATGAGCGAAGGCCGATGGTTCGATGCCTGGGTGCCCTGGCCCGAGCTGTCGGGCCTGGCCGCCGCGGGCCGGGCACTGCTGCCCGCGACCCCGGCCGCGCTCGCCCGAACTGTCACCGAGCAACTGGTAGGCCGTCGCCTTACGACAACGGTGCAAGGCCACGAAGTCGGCCTGACCCTCACCGAACTCGATTACCCGGCGGATTCGCTTCGCCTGGCCACCGGTCGAGTGGGAGACGTACGCATAGTCGCGGAAGACGTCGACTGGCCCGTTCCGGGCAGTTCGGCGGGCCCCGCTGAGCACGCCGCTGGCAACCTTGCCGGCATTGCCGGCTCGTTTCGATACGAAGCGGCTGCAGCAGCGTCGAACGGGCGTGGTGGAACGAAGGCCCCGACCACCTCGGGCGCATCCGGCGTGCTTGCTGAGAAGGGCACGCGACCTCCCGCTGACGAGCCGAGCAACACGGACGGCTCGCCGGACACGGCTGGTCTTGCGCCTGGCCGCATCGAGCAGCCCGGCGACGGCCGAACCGCCGCGCGCCCATCCGGTCGACTAGAGACGACGGCATCGTCGGATTCTGTTCAGGCGCAACGTGATCGCCGAATCGCGGAAGCCACACCAGGTGCCGCAACGCGGCAGTCCAGCTCGGCACCTGACGCACCAAACGCGGAACCGCACGAATCTGAGCAACCGACTTCTCGGCGGAACTCCGGGCGGCCGTCCGCCAGCCGCGAAGCCGACTCGGCAAGCCAGCCAGACGTCGACCGCATTCCGCTGCGCCGCGTAACCGTGCTCGCCAAGGACGTACGGCTTCGAGGATTGCCTTCGCCAGCGGTGATTCCAGGCTCTGTCGAACTCGAGATAGAAGTGAGCGGCGCTGTGGTGCGGGAGCGGGTTGCCGCGGCACGTCCCGATCTGATCGCGACGCCGCATCCGGAAGGGTTCCGGGTGCGCTGGCGAAAGCATCCGCATTGGGGGCATTTGACCCTCGTCGCAGGCATCGAAGACGAAGCAATAGTGCTGACCCCGACCGCGCTCCGCCTCGGACGGTGGGCGAGGCGTCCGCCGAAGCGGATCCGGCCGATCGTGCTCCCGCTCCCGGATCTGCCGAAAGGGTTGCGGCTGACCGGAATCCGTCCGGACGAAGACGAGCTCGCGCTGACGATCGCAGCCGACGAATGGCCCGGAAGGCTCGCCCGGATTCCGTTGCCGGACATGCTGACCTGGCTGACGACAGCGGCAATGACACTGACACTTCCCGGATTCGGATCACGGTCCCTCCCCTGAACCGGCAGCGGCGCCCACCGAGCCCCCTGTGGGCCCGAGCAATGGACGCGGCACTGCCGTGATCCAGAGTGCTCGAACATCCGTTCGGAATCATCACTCGATCGGGGATAGATCGAAAACCGTTGGCGCACAAGGGAAACGCGAAATCAGCCCGAAATCCTGTCGGTGCGGTCGGCTAACCTCGGAATCGAGCCGTCAATTCGCTCCGAGGGGATGCCACCGATGACAGTCACCGCAGAACTGCTCCGAAGAAGCCGAAGACCCCGGTCCCATGCCGGGCGTCCGCAGGCGAGCGCGCGTTCAGAGCGACGCTTGTTCCTCCACCGGAAGGCAGACCTCGAACCGGGTGTCGCCCGGTTCCGACGTCACCTTGATGTCGCCCGAATGCCGTTCCACGACGATCCGCCACGAGATGTCCAGCCCGAGACCAGTTCCTTCGCCCACGCCCTTGGTGGTGAAGAACGGCTCGAAGATGCGCTGGCGCACCTCTTCCGGGATTCCCGGCCCGGTGTCGCCGATTTCGACGCGCACCTGTTTCCCGACCTGCCAGGTGCGCAGGGTCAGCGTTCCCTCGCCGCCCATGGCGCCCACGGCGTTGTCGATGATGTTGGTCCACACCTGGTTCAGTTCGGCCGCGTAGGCGGGAATCCGGTCGATCGAGCAGTCGTATTCCTTGACCACGCGGATGCCTTCGCCGAGCTTGCCCGACATCATCACCAGTGTGGAGTTGAGTCCTTCGTGGACGTCGATGAACTGGTGCGGCGCGCGATCCATCTGCGAGTACTGCTTCGCCGCGCCCACGAGCGTGGAGACCCGGCTGGTCGAGTCTTCGATCTCGCCCATCAGCATCTCGGTTTCGAGCGCGTACGCGAGCCAGCGGATCGCGCCGTCGAGGAGCCCTTCGCCCACCGATTCGAGAACGTGGTCGAGGTTCTTCGGCGTGAGCCCGGCCGCGACGAAGATGCTCGCGAGGTCCCAGCCCTGGTCGATGCCGTGGTCGTCGAACCAGTCGCCGATCTCGTCCTCGCGGTCGGCCTGCTGCATCGCGGTGAGCTTGGGGGCGTCGCCGACCTGCTTCACCAAGCGTTCCTGCACGTCGAGCAGCAGCTCGAGCAGATCCGGATCGATGTCTTTCTTCGCCAGGATCGCCAGTTTGTGCCGCATGCCGGCGACCCGCTCCCGCAGCGCGGCGGTCGCCCGTACCGCGGCCGCGGCGGGGTTGTTGAGTTCGTGCATCAGCCCTGCGGACAGCTCGCCGAGGGCGACGAGCCTGCGCCGCGACGACACCAGCGCGTCGGTGTTGCGCCAGCCGAGGTACATCCCCTCCAGCAGATGCGCTGCCATCGGGAACCATTGCCGGAATTCGACGGCGAACTCGGCGGCGGGAAGCGTGAGGAAGGTCAGGTCGCTGACCGCGTAGATCGTCGCACCATAGGTGGCTTCGCTGTCCTGGTAGGCCAGGAATTGCGTTGCGCCGCAATAGGAACCGCGCTGGTCGGACCGCTTCATCTCGACCTCGGCTCCGGCCACCACGCGGGTCATCCGCAGCGCGCCGTTGAGCAGGACGTAGAAGCAGGTGGCCGGATCGCCCTCGCGGATCACCACGGAGTCAGCCTTGAACTCCTCGCGCACCGCGTTCTGCTCGATCCAATCGAGCTGTGCGTCCGAGAGATGTTCGAACAAGAACAGGCCGCGCAGTTCCTCGCGCGGCAAGGCGGGCTGAGTCACTGTTCCTCCAAGTAACGGTGGACCAGGGTCACGGCCATGGCGCCCTCGCCGACGGCGGACGCCACGCGTTTCACCGACTGCGAGCGCACGTCTCCGGCCACGAACACGCCGGGCACTGACGACTCCAGGTAATGCGGATCGCGGTCCAGCGTCCATCCCGGCGGCCTGCGTCCGTCTTCCACGAGGTCTGGGCCGGTCCGGACGAATCCGTGGGCGTCCCGGAGGACGCCTTTCCCCAACCACTCCGTGCGCGGAGCGGCTCCGATGAAGATGAAGAGGTGTTCCGTGTCCAGTTTCTCGGTCACGCCGTCTTTGCAGACCGTGATGGACTCGAGGTGATCGTCCCCGTGAGCTTTGAGCACCGTGGTGTGCGTGCGGACGTGGACGTTCTCGATGGCAGCGATCTGCTCGATCAGGTAGTGCGACATCGAAGACTCCAGCGACGCGCCGCGCACCAGCAGCGTCACGTCGGTGGCGTGCTGAGCGAAGAACACCGCGGCCTGTCCCGCGGAGTTCGCGCCGCCGACGATGTACACGTGGTCGTTCGAGCACTCAGGCGCTTCCGTCGCCGCGGAGCCGTAGTAGACGCCCCGGCCGGTCAGCTCCTCGATTCCCTCGGCTTCCAGCGCGCGGTAATTGACACCGCTGGAAAGGATCACGGAGTGTGCGGCGATCTCGGATCCGTCGCCGAAAGTCACGACGCGGCTCGACCCGCGCGCTTCCAGGCCGACGACATCGCGTGCCGTGAGCACTTCGGCACCAAACTTCTGCGCCTGGCGGCGGGCTCGATCCGTGAGCTGCGCGCCGGACACTCCGTCCGGGAAGCCCAGGTAGTTCTCGATCCGGGAACTGGTTCCGGCCTGGCCGCCGGTGGCCTTGCGCTCGACGAGCACAGTGCGCAGCCCCTCGGAGGCTCCGTACACCGCGGCACCGAGTCCGGCCGGGCCGCCGCCGATCACCACCAGGTCGTAAAAGTCTTGCGCGGGCTGGGTAGAAAGGCCCACCGCATCGGCGATCTCGCTTCCCGACGGCTGTTTCAGCACCGTGCCGTCCGGCGTCACGACGACCGGGATGTCGGTCTCGCACGCGCCAGCGGCTTGGAGAAGACGGCCGGCCTCTTCGTCGTCGACCGAGTACCACCGGTACGGCACGGCGTTGCGAGCGAGGAAATCGCGCATCCGGAACGACGGCGCCGAGTACCGGTGCCCGATCAGCTTCGTCTCCTCCACCGGACGATCGCCGACGGCGAGCCAGGTCTCGACGAGAGAGTCGATCACCGGGTACAGCTTCTCCTCGGGCGGGTCCCAGGGCTTGAGCAGGTAGTGGTCGACGTCGACCACGTTGATCGCCTGGATCGCGGCGTCGGTGTCGGCGTAGGCCGTCAGGAGCGCGCGCCGGGCGTTGGGGAAGAGGTCCATCGCCTTCTCCAGGAAGACGATGCCGTCCATGTGCGGCATGCGGTAGTCGGCGAGGATCGCCGCGACGGCGTCGCCGCGCAGCTTGATCTCGCGAAGCGCGTCGAGGGCGTCGGCACCCGAGTCCGCGCGGATGACACGGTAGTCCTTGCCGTAGCGGCGACGCAGGTCGCGCGCCACCGACCGCGAAACGGCGGGGTCGTCGTCGACGGTCATCAGGATCGGCTGGCTCACACGGCACAGCCTACGGTGTCCCGGCGGCCCTCGTGGCAAGCAACAGAACCAGGGACCGGCGCCCGCCACGGCCGCCACCGCGGCGGGCACCGGTTGTCCAGGTGGTGGCTACGGATAGCGCACCAAGTTCGCCGGTTTCGTGCCCGCCGGGGTGGTCGCGCCGACGTCGTTGATCACGTGGGTGATCGTTCCCTGGTGGTTGAGCGAAACCGTCACCATGTCGTGGAACCGCACGTCCGGGGCGGCTGGGGCGGCGAAGGCGTGCGAGCAGGCTACGGACGGGTTCGTGCTGAAGAAGCAGTAGCTGCCCAGGCCCCAGGCCTCGTGGCTGGTCACGTCCGGGGCGACTTGGTAGGCGGGGTAGCCCTCCGCCTCGCCGTTCATCCAGCCGGCCTGGTCGGGGACGTCGTAGGGCATCTCGTTCTGGAAGAAGTAGGTGCGTCCGCCGTTTCCGTTCCAGGTCACCTGAGTCTTCTGGAAGTGCTCGACGAACAACCCGTAGACGGTCACGTCGTTCCCGTTCACGACCAGGCCGGTGTCGGCAGTGTTAGAACTCCAGCCGACGTGGCTGTCGTCAGCTCCGTGGTCGGCTCGCCAGAGCCACAGGTGGTCGCCGATCACACCGTTGCTGTTGATGACGAGGCTGGTGCGCGCTTTTCCGGCGGCGGCACCGCCGACGCGGAAGAACACGTCGTGCAGCGAGGTCGGGTTCGCCGAATGGTCTGCGTCCGACCCGGGGTCGCCGACCTCCATGAGCATGGCCGACGAGGTGGTCCCGGCGTCGATCAGCAGGCCGGCGATCTTCACCCCGTCTACGTCGCCGACCTTGATGGCGGTGATCCCGCCGTCCGGTACCAAGGTCGCGATGCCGAGGCCGAGAACGACGGTGTCCGGGTGAGTCACGTGCAGCGGCTGATCAAGGTGGTAGACGCCTGGGGTGATCAGCAGGTTCTTGCCCGCCGTCAGGGCCGCGTTCATCTCGGCCGCAGTCGCGCCGGGCTTCACGATGAAGAACTGCTCGATCGGCAGCGAAACGCCTGGTGCGCTGTCGCGTTCCCAGGTGACCCCAGAGGTCCTGGTCCGCAGTGCAGGCACGAACACTCGGTAGTGCCCGGACTCGTCGACCTGAAGGCACGGCTTTTCGCGCACGATCGGGGTCTGGTCGACCGTCGTGTACGGCGGGTCCGGGAAGGTTCCGTCGGGTGCGCCGTCCACTCCGACGAACACCATGTTCCAGGTGGACCCGCCCCAGCTGGCGAACTGCGAATCGCGCGAGATCCATTGCTGTTGCGACCCGGAACGGACCTGGCCGTCGATCTTCGTGTCCGAGATCCAGCCGCCGCTCGACCAGCCGCCGCCGTGGTCGAGGCGGAGGTCGCCGCGGACGTGCATCCGACGGTACGGACTCGCCTGCGAGACGGCCCACTGATCCGCGCCCCCGACGGGGTTCACTGACAGGTTTTCCGCGCCGCGCCAGAAGTTCTGGGTCGCGTTGTTCGGGGGAAACCAGTCCGCCTCGACGTGCACCGCACCGTCGATCGTCACAGCGTCGGGCGTGCTGCCCAGTCCGAGGATTTGGGTGTAGAAGCCGACGTTCACGTCGTTGGAGTACGTGCCCGGCTTGAACAGCACCGCGTAGCGCTGACAACCGAACTGGTTCTTCTCCTGCTCCGCGAAGATCTCGTCCAGCTTGCACTGGATGCTCGCGCTCGGCATCGACGGATCGAAAACGACGACGTTCGGCCCCAGGTCCACTTGTCCCGGCGGCGGAGAAGTAGTGCCACCCACGGAGATCAGTGTGAACGACCGGTTGGCGGCGTCATGACGGCCGGGCCGCTGCGGCTTCGCGCGTTCGGCGGCCGGCCCGTCCGGGCGCGATTCGCTGTCTCGGCCGGAGTCAAGATCGACAACAGCCGCGGCCGGATGCGCTGGCCATCGCGGGTCGACCTCGGGGAACGGCACATGCGGCGGGAGAGCGGTGCGGCACGTTCCCGGAGCGCTCTCGTCCGCTGAAAAAGGAAGCCGAGAGCGCCGGGTGGTCGTCTCCGCATCGCCCTCACGGGTGAGGTGAAAGTGCCAATCGTGCGCGTTTGTTCCGGCGCCGATGTACGAGCGGACCAGCGGGACAGGCTTGGGCTGAGACTGAGCGACGGCTCGTTGAGTGTCCGCCGTCATGGCTTGGCCAGGCCACGCCCCGGCGGCTGCCGCGAGGGGTTGAGGGGGCAGCGCGCCGCTGTTCCGCGCGGGGAGGTCGCCAGCCGGGTTCGGAGGTGTCGGCACCAGGGCAGCCACTCTCCGTGATTCGGGACCCATCGCCACCTCCTTGCCGAGACGGGCCGTCGGGCGGCCCCTGCCGGGATGCGGTCCGCCGCATGGCAGGGGTCGGCTCGCTAGCGCGACTGCGGAGGAATGTAATCGCGGGCACACCTGCGCTCAACGCAAACCTGAAGAAAAGTCAGGAAGGGCAGTCGACCTGCACTAATGCGCCCGACGCAGGAGAGGGAGGCGCGGGCTTGACCAGCTTGGCGCAGCTTTCGAGCGCGCCTCCGACAGGTAACCGACCCCCTGCCGAAGGCCTCGGAGGCGGGGTGTACTGTATGTCCATACGAGATGCGGAGTTCACCTCTGCTTCGGGGCTATGGCGCAGCTGGTAGCGCACCTCACTGGCAGTGAGGGGGTCAGGGGTTCGAGTCCCCTTAGCTCCACAAGTTGGACAGAAACCCTTCGATCGCACCTCTGTGGTGATCGGAGGGTTTTTTTCGTGTTTGCGGCATGATCCGGGTCGATCGCCCTGGCGGGTGTTGCCGGTCTGCGCTCTGCGTTCGGAGGCCCAGTTGCAGCTGGATGGCGTTGGGCGCTGATGTGGTTCTCGCGTCGATGTCTAGCGGGCTGTTGCGGGAGTGCGGGGCGGAGAACGCATTCTCGGGTTCGCCGCTTCGGGTCGTTCCGGCGTCCAGTTCAAGGAGCAGTCCGGCGATCCGCGGTGCTCCGCCAGAGGGTGGGCGAGGTGTCCCGCAGCGCCTTCCTGGCTCGTGAAGCGGGCTGTGGCTCCAGGTCCGGTCGGCGATGTCCGCGGTGGGTTCGATGCGTCGGCGGGCTTCGTCGCCGACCGTCAGGCTGCGTCTTGCGCGAGCCTGGCTTCGGGATCGTCTCCCGCGCGTGGCGGTGGCCGGGTTCGAATGGGTCCGGGCGAATGGTGGCTGCAGCCTCGGGCACCCAGACCCCCTTCGGTCCCGCTCGGTCGCCCGGGTTCTGTGGCCCGGCGATGCGGGCGCTTAGGAGGTTGTCGGGAGCAGGAATCAGCCGCACCGCAGCTACCGGCTGTTCCGGCCGAAGGTATGGAAGTTCACAAAATTACGTTGTTACGACTCGACTGGCCGAAGCCAGGAGATTGCACTCGCGCAATAGCGTGATTCTGTCCCAGCAGTCGAGAGGCGGGGCAGTCCGTTCACGATGTCGAATGCCGCGGACAACTCTGGGGAACAACAGAAACACCCTGCGTCGCCGGGACGCTAATAAATAACCATTCGTCCGAATCGGCGACTACGGGCAGAAATGTTGCCCGGAACTGCAAATAGAAGTCGTCCTGGATCGAAATAAGCGGCAACGCCCCGGCAGCGTTAATTGATTCAACACCGTACCGGCGAGTACGACAAGGTATTCGCCGAAGAAGAGGGCCTTGGGGGAGGTAACACCACTGTCCTGACTGGTGCCAGCACCACCATCGGGAGGTCGGGGGCGGTAAATCGGGAGGGTCCTTCCTATTCGGCGCCCGAAACTGTCGAACATGACGCCAACTCATTACCCCAATCGGAGGTAGACCGTCTTTTCAAGTTCTGACATGCTCGGCTCGGCCGACAGCTCGGTGCGTGGGGTCACTTGAGACGGGCTATTTTTCCTCAGGGGTAGATATGGAAATTGAGCTATTGGGATCGGTGACGCTCCGGCAAGCCGGCCGGAGGCACGGAGTCGCGTCGCGAAAGGTGCGGACCGTGCTCGCGTTGCTGGCCTTGTCGCCGGGGGTGCCGTTGTCCCTGGACACGCTCGCGGACGAACTGTGGGCCGACAAACCGGTCTCCAACGTGCGCAACGCGTTGCAGGCCAACATCGCCCGGTTGCGGAAGCTCGTCTTCAACGTGACCGGCGAGCGCGAGGTGGTCCGCACGGTCAGCAGCGGTTATCTGATGACCGTGCCCGCCGAGGCGGTCGACGCGCATCGGTTCTCCGCTCTGGCGCAGCGCGGCGCGAGCTTGCTCGGGCAGGATCCGCGTGCTGCCATCACCGTGTTCGAGCAGGCGTTGCGGCTTTGGCGTGGGCCGGCGTTGCTCGACGTGGCCGATTGCACTCGCTGCCGGATGGCCGCTGAACAACTGAACGAGCATCGGCTGACCGTGCAGGAAGACCTGATCTCCGCGCGGTTGCAGGTCGGCGAGCATCATGGGCTTTCCCATGACCTGAAACAGCTCGTCGCCGAGAACCCGGCCCGCGAGCGGCTCAGCGAGTACTTGATGATCTCGCTTTATCGCGACGGCAGGCAGGGCGAGGCGGTGTCCGTCTTCCACAGCACGCGGCAGTGGCTGAGCGCCGAACTCGGCCTGGAGCCGGGGCCGGGGCTGCGGCGGTTGTACCAGTCCATTCTGATGCAGGACCGGCTTCTCGACTGAGCCGTCGTTCACGAGCGTCAGCATGGCAGCACCCGATGACCGGCTGCTGACAGCGCGCCGACGGGCCTGGCGCGTCAGGGGTCTGTCAGAACGAGGTCAGAAGGGTGTCACCGCTCGCCGCTAGTTTCGGGCCGAATCCCCAGAACCGGTCCCTGACTATCGGGAGTGCCCCCATGACGACAGCCGTCTCCGAACGCATGCAGCAGATCCGCGAGATCGTCTGCACGCACCTCGAACTCGACGACGCCGAGCTCACCGAAACCAGCGACTTCGCCGACGACCACGAGGCGGATTCGCTGTCGCTGATGGACGTGCTGGCCGCGCTGGAGAAGAAGTTCGGCGTCACGATCGACCAGGCCCAGTTCGCCAGGATGACCAACCTGCGCGCGGTGTACGAGGTCGTGTCGGAATCCGCGAGCTGGTAGAGACCATGTCGACGAGCATCGGACGCCGGGTCGTCATCACCGGATGCGGTGTCGTGTCCAGCATCGGCATCGGGGTCCGGGAGTTCACCTCCGCACTGCGCGCCGGGCGCAGCAACGTCCGGCCGATCTCGGTGTTCGACACCACCGGGTTCGCCCACGACAACGGCTGCGAGGTCACCGACTTCGAGCCCGCGCGGTGGATCCGCACGCTCGACCCCGGCGATCTCGGCCGGGCGAGCCGGTTCTCCACCGCTGCCGCGCGCCTCGCCGTCGAGGATTCGGGGCTGCCGCTGGAAACCTTGCGCGCCGCGCGCACGCTCGTCTCGGTGGGCAGCACCGACGGCGAGGCGCACGAACTCGACGGCCTGGTGGCGCAGGAACTCTCCGCCGGGCTGGCCGGTCTCGACCCGCGACTCGTGCGGCGCACCTCCGCGGGCCGGCTCGCCACGTCGATCGCGCGCGAGCTGGAACTGACCGACGTCGAGACCGGGACCATCGCGACGGCGTGTTCGGCGGGCAACTACGCCATCGGCAACTCGCTCGACGCGATCCGGTGCGGGGACGCCGAGTTCGCCCTCTGCGGCGGCGCGGACGCGCTGTGCCGCAAGACGTTCACCTCGTTCTACCGGTTGCGCAGCATCGCCCCGGACTGCTGCCGTCCCTTCGACCGCAACCGGATGGGCATCCTCACCGGCGAGGGCGCGGGCATTCTCCTGCTGGAGAGCCTGGACTCCGCGCTCGCCCGCGGTGCCCGGATCTACGCGGAAGTGCTGGGGTACGGGATGTCCTGCGACGCGCACCATCCCGTCGCGCCGCATCAGGCCGGGATCGCCCGCTGCATGGAACTTGCGCTGGCCGACGCCGGGGTCAAGCCCGGCGAGATCGACCTGATCTCCGCGCACGGCACCGGCACCAAAGCCAACGACATGACCGAATCCGCGGCGATCCGCGACCTGTTCGGACCGAAGCCGCCGCGGACCGTGTCGATGAAATCCATGCTGGGGCACTCGATGGGCGCGGCGAGCGCGCTGGCCGCGATCGGCTGTTCGATCGCGCTCACCGAGCAGTTCATCCCGCCGACCATCAACCACCGCGACACCGACCCGGACTGTCCGGTGGACTGCGTGCCCAACGAATCCGTCGACGCCGACCTCGACATCGTGCAGAACAACGGCTGGGCCTTCGGCGGGAACAACGCCGTGGTCCTGCTCGGCCGGTACGAGCGGCAGCCCCGAAAGGAGACCGCGCGGTGACCGCACCAGCCCGGCACCGTCCGGTCATCTCGGCTTGGACGGCTATTTCCCCCTTCGGCTACGGCCGGGAAGCGTTCGCCGACGGCGTTCGCTCCCGGCGCGAGCCCGTCGCCGAATCCGGCGGGCCCGGCGAGGCGGCTGTCGTGCCCAGTTTCGACGTGCGCGAGATGTTCGGCCGCAAGAAGACCCGGGCGATGAACCGGGTCAGCGGGCTCACCGTGGCGGCAGCGCAGCAGCTGCTCGCCGACATGGAGCTGGCTCCGGACGGCGACCGCGAGCACATCGGGTTCGTGCTCGGCACCACGACCGGCAGTGCGCAGAGCATGATGGACCTGACGCGCGCGTCGATCACCGGCGAGCAGCCTGACCACGTCGAGCCCGCCGCCGTTCCCGGCACGGTGATGAACTGCGCGGCTGGACAGGCCGCGATCTGGCACGGGCTCAAGGGACCCAACGCGACGATCGCCGCTGGCCGCACCACTGGGTTGCAGGCGTTGAACTACGCCCGCCGGTTGCTGATGACCGAGCGTGCGGCGCAGGTGTTGTGCGGTGCGGCCGAGGAGCATTCCGCCGCGCGGTCCTGGCTTGAACACCATCGGCGCGGCGGAGCGGCGACGCTCGGCGAAGGCTGCGCGATGTTTCTGCTGGAACCTGCGGACTCGGCGGATCCGCGCAGTGTGCTGGCGACGCTCACCGGCATCGACTCGCGGATCTGCCTCGACGGGGATCTCGCCGGAACGTTGCACGCCACCGTGTCCTCGCTGCTGAAACGGTCTGGCGTTGCGGCGGAACGGGTGTGGGCGGCGGTCGGCAGCGGCTTCCCCATTGGGTCGGACCGGCCTGAGGACACGACGCTGCGACAGCTCTTCGGCGACGCAGTGACGGATCGCGTGCCGCCGGTGGATCTCATCGGTGACACCTCGGCGGCGACCGCGCTCTTCGGTTTGGCGTCGGTGCTCAGCATTGCTGACGGTGCTGACCGCGGCGAGCAGGACCACATCGTCGTCACCGCCTGCGATGACGACGGTTCGGTGGCTTGCGCGCTGCTGCAGCTCGGCGGTGAACCGCGATGAGCCGGACCGCACTCGTGACTGGCGGCTCTCGCGGGATCGGCCGGGCAGTCGTGCTCCGCCTCGCACAGGACGGGTTCGACGTCGCCTTCTGCTATCACAGCAACCAAACTGCGGCGGACGTTCTCGTCAAGGAGGTCCGTGATCTGGGCGTCCGGGTGCAAGCCAGCCAGGTCGACGTGGCCGATGGCGAAGCAGTGACAGCGTGGGTGGAGCGTACGGCGGACGAGTTCGGTGCGCCGTACGCACTGGTCACGTCGGCGGGGATCACTCGGGACGGTTCGCTCGCGCTGATGTCCGAGCCGGACTGGTCGAGTGTCCTGCGCACCAACCTTGACGGCGTCTTCCACGCGTGCCGTCCCGCGGTGTTCCGGATGATCAAACGCCGCGCCGGAAGCGTGGTGACGCTGTCCTCGGTGTCCGGCGTGCACGGCAATCCCACGCAGACCAACTACTCCGCGGCCAAGAGCGGCGTGCTCGGTTTCACGAAGGCGCTGGCCAAGGAGGTCGGCCGGTACGGGGTGCGCGTCAACTCCGTCGCGCCGGGGCTGATCGAGACCGACATGCTCGGCAAGCTGAGCGAAGCGACCCGCGAGAAGATGCTCCGGGCCGTTCCGCTGCGCCGGTTCGGCAGGCCGGAAGAGGTCGCGGACCTGGTGTCTTTCCTGGTTTCCGAACGCGCCTCCTACATCACCGGCAGCGTTTTCGAGGTCGACGGCGGCTTCGTCGTCTAACTGGACCTCCCCAGCGGCAGCGCAGGCAGCGCGTGCCGCGTCCTATCCGTGCGCTGGCGAAAGGACGTCATGAGCGCCGACAACGGTTTCATCCCGCGGCTCAAGACCGCGGTTCTGGGCACGGCCGACCGCCCGTTGGTGTTCGTCGGCAACTTCGAGGTCGAAGAACAGTGGGCTCGCGACGAACAGGGGCTGCCCAGGGTGTCCGCTCCGGGCGGCATGGCGGTCGTGAACAGCATGGACGAGTTCGCGTTGCTGCTGGGCGGGAAGCGGGACCACGTGGTGCTCAAGCACGCCCCCGATCCCGGTTACCGCAGTTATCTGGAGGGCCTCGGGCTGGACCTGCCGCAGATCCACGTGATCACGGATCCCGACCCGGCGCGCACGGTCAGCCAGGACGCGCTGCACGATCCGTGGTTGATCGCCGCGCTTTCCGCGCTGCGTACCGACGAAGCGCATCTGCTCGCGCACGGCGTCTCGGCGGTGGAGGAAGAGCTGTCCACCGCGACTGGGTTGCCGTTGGCCGCGCCTGACGCGGCTCGGTGCAAGGCGGTGAACAGCAAAATCTACAGCCGGCGCATCGCGACGCAACTCGGATTGCGGCAGCCGAATGGTTGGGCGTGTGACACGCTCGACCTACTCGACGAGGCCGTCACCGAGGCGGCCTCGGTGCTCGCCACCGGACGGCGGGTCGTCGTCAAGGAGGCGTTCGGGGTGTCCGGCAAGGGGATCTCGGTGGTCTCCGACGAACGCAGGCTCGACCGGTTGCGCCGGATGATCTCCGCGACCGCGCGGCGCAAGGGCCGGGATCGGATCGCGTTCGTCGTCGAGGAGTGGGTCGACAAGCGCGCCGACCTCAACTACCAGTTCACCGTGGGCCGCGACGGTTCGGTGCACTTCGACTTCGTCAAGGAACTGATCACCGACAACGGCGTCCACAAAGGACACCGGATCCCGCCTCGGCTGGACGAAGCGCAGATCGAGATCATCCAGTCCGCGGCGCAGGCGCTCGGCGGGCAGCTCGCCGCCGACGGCTACTACGGCGTCGTGGGAGTGGACGCGATCGTCGAGCTGGACGGCGGCGTCTTTCCGGTGCTGGAAATCAATGCCCGCAACAACATGTCCACCTATCAGGTGCCGATCCAGGAACGCTTCGTCACCGCGGGCGAGACCGCGATGGCCCGGCACTACTCGCTGCGGCTCGGCGCCAGCGTCGGCTTCGACCGGGTCCGCGACGTGCTCGGCGACCTGCTGTTCGACGGCGCGGGCAGCGGCCTGCTGGTGAACAACTTCGCCACCGTCAACGCCGGTGCGCAGACCGCGGACGGTGCCCCGTTCGCCGGCCGCCTCTACGGCGTGCTCATCGGGGATTCGGTCGCCGAGGTCGACCGCGTCGACGCGCGGGTCGAACGCGCGCTGGCCGTCCTGCAGCAGGACTGAGCATCCGTTTCCGCCCAGCTGAAGACTAAGGAAGTTCTGTGACCGAAACCGCTAGCGTTCCGGAGTTCGCCGTCGTGTCCGGAGCCCAGGTGCACCAGGTGCTCGACGGCGCCGAGAAACAACTCGTCGAACTGATCGAAGCGACCTACCGGCTGCATGGCCAGCAGGCGACCGTCAACCCGCCCTCCTACTTCCTCCGGTTCCCGGACCGGCCGTCCGCGCGGATCATCGCGCTGCCCGCCTCGGTCGGCGGGGAGGTCGCGGTGGACGGGATCAAGTGGATCTCGAGCTTCCCGGAGAACGTCCGCACCGGGCTGCCGCGCGCGTCGGCCGTGCTGATTCTCAATGACCAGGCGACCGGCTACCCGCTGGCTTGCATGGAAAGCTCGATCATCAGCGCCAGCCGGACGGCGGCGTCGGCGGCGCTGGCGGCCGACTGGCTCAGCCGGCGCGGCGAACGACCGAGGCGGCTCGGGTTCGTCGGCACCGGGCTCATCGCGCGGTACGTGCACCGGTTCCTGATCGGCACCGGCTGGGACTTCGACGAGACCGCGGTGTTCGACCTCTCCGCCGAGCACGCCGCGGGGTTCCGGGGCTACCTGGAGAGCACCGGCGCGAGCGGGATCTCGGTGCGCGAGAGCGCGGAGGAACTGATCCGCGGCAGCGACCTGATCGTGTTCGCCACCGTCGCCGGCGAACCGCACGTGCACGACCCGGCCTGGTTCAGCCACAACCCGCTGGTGCTGAACGTGTCCCTGCGCGACCTGTCCACCGAGGTGATCCTCGCGTCGGCGAACGTGGTCGACGACGTCGAGCATTGCCTGAAGGCCAACACGTCGGTGCACCTGGCCGAACAGGCCACCGGCGGACGCGACTTCCTCGACGGCACCCTCTTCGACGTCATGTCCGGGGCACTCGCCCTAGACGCTGATCAGCCGCTGGTGTTCTCGCCGTTCGGCCTCGGCGTGCTGGACCTCGCGGTCGGCAAGCACGTCCTGGACGAACTGCGCCGCCGCGGCGAACTGCACGAGGTCGGCGACTTCTTCTTCGAACTCGACCGCTACGGCAAGCGCTGAGCCGATGCCGATCATCACCAGCCCGCACGAGTTCAACGTCGGCGACCTGTTCGTCGACCTGAACGGGTGTACCGGGCGATCGCTCTACCTCAAATGCGAGGGCTTCAACTTCGCCGGTTCGATCAAGATCAAGGCCGCGACCGAGATGATCGACGCCGCCGAACTGGACGGCACGCTGGCGCCCGGCGCGACCCTCGTGGAGAGTTCGTCGGGCAACCTCGGAGTGGCGCTGAGCCTCGTCGCCACCAGCCGGGGCTACCGGTTCATCTGCGTCACCGATTCCCGCTGCACCCTCGGCGCCCGGCAGTTGATGCAGACGCTCGGCGCCGAGGTGCACGTGATCACCGAACCGCATCCGAAGGACGGGTTGCTCGGCGCGCGGATCGCGCACGTGCGGCGGCTGTGCGCCGAGGGCGACGACCGGGTGTGGCTCAACCAGTACGCGAACGCGGGCAACTGGCAGGCGCACTACCGCACCACCGGTCCGCAGATCGCGAACTCGTTCCCCGATGCCGACGTGGCGTTCATCGGGGCGGGCACTACCGGCACGCTGATGGGGTGCGCGCGGTACCTGCGCGAACACTGCCCCGAAATGCGCGTGGTGGCCATCGACACCGTGGGTTCGGTGACTTTCGGGACCCCGGCCGCCCCGCGGATGATCCCCGGTCTCGGCACCGGGGTCCGGCCCGCGCTGCTCGACGAGTCCTATGTGGACGAGGTGGTGCACGTGCCGGAACTCGCCACCGTGCGCATGTGCCGCCATCTCGTCCGGGCGGGTTTCCTGTTCGGCGGCTCGACCGGCACCGTCGTCGCCGGAGCGCTGCACTGGCTCGACCGGCACGCGCACGGCGAGAGCTTCACCGCGGTGGCGGTCGCCCCCGATCTCGGCGACCGCTACCTCGACACGGTCTACCACGACCAGTGGGTGGCCGACCTCTACGGAGACGCGGCGCTCGCCCCGCCCGCCGCGCTCGGGAGCTAGTACCACTCGAAATCGAGGTGCCACGCCCAGTGTGCGCACGATCACGAGGAGCCATCCTTAGACCGTCCGGCTTGCCGCCTGCGCGGCGGGAGGCCTGAAGCGGCCCAAGGAGTGCGGCAATTGCGAACGCTACCTCTGCTCCGTCTCGCGCGCTGGTGTGCCGGACACCCCGGCCCGGTGCTGTGCGCGTGGCTGCTGTTCCTGGTCGCGGCGGCGAGCGAGGGTCTCGCCGCCGCGACCGGCGGCTCCGCCCAGCCGGGAGCACCGTCGGCCGGTTCCGTCCTCGCGGTCGGCTGCCTGCTCACCGCGCTGCTGCTGGTGCTGGTGCTGGGTTCGGTGCGGCTGGCCGCGATCGCGTTCGGCTATCTCGCGACAGTCGGCGTCAGCGCGCTCGGGGTGCTGCTGGCGGCTGCCGAAGGAGCGGGCTCGTTCGGCAGCTGGAACCTCGTTCTCCTGCCGGGCGTCACGAGCGGGGCCAACCATCTGCTGTTCGCGGTCCGTCGGCAGCAGGAGATGCCGCCGGGCAAGCACAACGTCTCAGACACCGCACAGATCGTCGCCTCGACGGCTGGACGGACCGCGCTCGTCACCGGGCTCGCGATGCTGACCGCGATGACCGGGCTGTACTTGACCGGCGAGCCGCAGGTCATGCGGCTGGCGGCGGCCGTGGTCCTGGTGATTCTCGTAGAAGCCGCTGCGGCGCTGACGCTGCTCCCGGTGCTGCTGACGCGAAGCGCGCTTCCCGTGCGGCGGTCGTTCCAGTGGCACTGGCTGCCCCGGTTCGTTGCCCGCCTGCCAGCAACTTGGCGCTACCGCAGCGCAGTGGGGCTCATCGGGACGCTGGTGTGCGCCGCCGCCGCGCTCGGTTTCGTCGTCTACCGCTACCTCGAGTCGCCGACGCTGCCGCCGTTGCCGTTGGCGCTGCTGATCGGACTGACTTCGCTGGCGGTGATCACGGCCTTCCGGCCGGTGGTGGTCACGCTGACGACCGCGGTGCTTTCGGTGCTGTCCGCGCTCTTCGCGCTGACCATGCTCACCTGCATGGACCCGCCGACCCCGACATGGCTGCCGGTGGCGTTGGTGGCGGTGCTCGCCGCGCCCACGACCGACATGCACGTCTGCCTGCTGCATCACTTCCGGGTCGAAGCGCTGACTGGGATGTCGCCCCAGCACGTGCTCGCGGAGGGGCTGCGTCGCGGCACCGTGGCGATCTCCAGCGCGAGCGTGGTGTCGATCGGGGTCTTCAGCGCTCTCGGGATCGCTGGCACTGGCGCGCTGAGCGAGTTCGGCTGGGCGGCCGCGGCGGCGCTGGCGATGGATGTGCTGGTGATCCGGCTGGTGCTGCTGCCCTTGCTGCTCTCGCTAGCCGGCCCGGTCCGCTGGTGGCGGCGGACCGGGCCGGGGGCTGCGCGAAAGTAGACCGGGAAATCACCCGGTGGTCGGGTGCCCGGTGAGGTCGAGGAAGGCTTCGTCGAGGGTCGGCCGGCGCAGCGCGAAGTCCGCCAGCGCGACGCCGCGTTCGTGCAACGCGTTCGCCGCCGCCGCGATCCCGCCGCTCTCGTCGAGCAATTCGAGGGAGATGCTGCACCGGCGTTCGTCGACGACCGGGACGCCGACCGCGACCGGGGTCAGCGCCGCCACTGCGTCCGCGAGACCTTCGGGATGCGCGACGGCGACTTCCAGCCGTTCCCGGCCGACCTTGCGCTTGAGCTCGTCCGCGGTTCCCTCCGCGACGCTCCGGCCCTTGTCGATGACCACGATCCGGTCGGCGAGGTAGTCGGCCTCCTCGAGGTACTGCGTGGTGAGCAGGACCGTGACGCCTTCGCTGACCAGTTCGCGGACCATCGTCCACAGGCCCATCCGGCTCGCCGGGTCGAGCCCGGTGGTCGGCTCGTCGAGGAACAGCACCGAGGGCCGCGCCACCAGGCAGGTCGCGAGGTCCAGGCGGCGACGCATCCCGCCCGAGTACGTGCCGACCGCGCGGTCCGCCGCCTCGACCAGGTTGAACCGCTCCAGCAGTTCTCCCGCGCGGGCGCGCGCGCCTCGACGGCCGAGGTGCAGGAGACGGCCCAGCAGCACCAGGTTTTGCCGACCGGTCAACAGTTCGTCGACGGCCGCGTACTGGCCGGCGAGCGCGATGTGCCGCTGGACCTGCTTGCGTTCCGCCACGATGTCGTGCCCGGCGACCAGCGCGCGGCCGCCGTCCGGCGGAAGCAGGGTCGCGAGCATCCGGACGGTGGTGGTTTTGCCCGCGCCGTTGGGGCCGAGCAAACCCAGGACCGTGCCGGGCGGGACCGCGAGGTCGACGCCGGCGAGCGCTTCGTGGTCGCCGTAGCGTTTGCGGAGCCCTTCGGCTTCGATCGCGAGTTCTCCGTGTGCCATGTCAGCCTGCTTCCCGGACGTTCTCGGGCGACAGATCGGTCCAGCGGCCCGAAATGTGCGCGAGGGCTTCTTCGCGGCTGCTCTCGCCGAGCGAAACCCGCCAGCCCGGCGGGATTTCCGCGAAGGAGGGCCAGAGGCTGTACTGCTGTGCGTCGTTGACCAGGACCAGGAACGCGCCGTTCTGGTCGTCAAACGGGTTTGTCATCGCATACTCCGGATCGGTTAGGCGAGGCGGTAACGGCGGAAGCTCAGCAGGGTCGCCGCGGCGAAAAGCACGACCAGCGTCACCGCGACGACGATGCCGGGATGCTGGGCGGGGAACGAATCGTCCGCGGGCACCGGCACGCCCCACAGCTGGCGGCACAGCGTGGTGACGGAGCTGACCGGGTTCCATTCGGCGATCGGCCGCACCCACGACGGAAGCTGGCTGACCGCCATGAAAGCGTTGGACAGGAAGGAAAGCCCGAGCGTCAGCACCGCGCCGACGCCGTCGATCGATTCGGGATTGCCCATCGAAAGCCCGAGCAGCACGCCGACCCAGATCATCACGTAGAGGAACAGGGCGAGCACGGCCAATCCGGCTAGCAGCGCGGGGAATCCGGCGTGCACGCGGCCGCCGACGGCCAGCCCGATCCCGGCAACGATCGCCAGCGCGATGAATCCGACCAGTGCGTCGCCGATGGTGTGGCCGAACAGCACGGCGGGACGAGAGATCGGCAGGGAGCGGAATCGGTCGGTCAGGCCGCCTTTGAGGTCCATCGCCACCGCGATCGCGGTCGGTGCGACTCCGGCGAGGCCGACTTGCATGAGCGCGGCCGGGAAGAGGAATTCCGGGTAGCTGCCGCCGCCTTCGACGCTCACCGCGCCCTTGAAGACGTAGCCGATGGCCAGCATGGTGATCAGGGAGTTCAGGGTGATGGCGAGGAGCCGGCCGGGCACTTGGCGCAGGTGGATCAGCCGACGGCCGGCCAGTGCGAACGTTTCGACGAACGCCGCTGCCCGCGGCGGGTTCGCCGGGGTAGTCATCGTGGTCACTGCGACTCCTCGCTTCCGATGCTCAGCGTTTCCGCCACCACGGCGCCGACCTCGGCCTGCGGTCGCGGGTCCATCAGGTATTCGTGGCCGCAGCCGATCCGGTGTGTCCGCACCGGTCCGGCCACGTGCGGCACCCAGCGGCCCGCTCGTTCGGCCACCTCGGCGTCGGTCAATCCCTCGTCGGCGACGAACAGCTCGACCGCGCCGGTGACTCTCGCCGGGCGGTACTGGTGAGCCAGGGACGCGTTGTTGTCCATCACGGCGAGGACGCGGGTCATGCGTTCTTCGCCGATGTCGGCCAGTCTGCTGTCGCCGTTGCGCAGCACGGCGATGACGTCGGCTGGGGTCAGCTCGGTACCGGCGTCGGTGTCGTGGAAGCCCACATGCTCCAGGAAGTCGACGAGCAGTTCGTGCCGGGTCGGTGCGGTTTCGGAACCGTCCTGCGGGTAGCTGTCCAAGATGGACAGTGAGCCGACCGTTTCGCCTTCGGACTCAAGGCGGACGGCCAGTTCGAAGGCCAGCAGGCCGCCGTAGGACCAGCCGAGCAGGTGGTACGGGCCGTGCGGCTGGATCCGGCGGATGTGGTTCAGGTAGTCCTCAGCGACCTGTTCGACGGAGGCCGGGAACTGTTCGGTGCCGCTGATTCCCGGTGATTGGAGGCCGTAGATCGGACGGTCCGGCAGGTGTGCCGCCAGACCGAGGTAAGGCAGGCTTAGGCCGAGTCCGGCGTGCAGGCAGAACAGCGGCGGGTTCGACCCGGTCGGGCGGATCGGCAGCACCGGTGCGAACGGGTCCGGCAGGTCTGCCAGGTCGGGTTCGGCCCGTTCGGCTAGCGCGGCCAGACGTTCGACGCTGCCGTGGGTCAGGACATCGGCCACGGTCAGCCGGAGTCCGGCTCGGCGGGCTAGCGCGACCAGGCGGACGGACTGCAGGCTGTTGCCGCCCAGTTCGAAGAAACCGGTCTGGACGTCGACGTCAGCAATGCCGAGGGTGTCCGCGAAAGCAGCTCGCAGCAGTTCGACGGTTTCGCTCGTGTCCTGGTGGGTTTGCGCGGTGGGAGCGGGCAACGCGGCGCGGTCCAGGGATCCGTCCGGGGCGACGGGGATGGCGTCCAGTTCGGTGAACGCGGTCGGAATCAGGTAATCGGGGAGTTCGGCTGCCAGCGCTTCCCGCAGGGCTACCGGGTCGACGCCGCGTTCCCATTGCGGGATGACGTAGGCGATCAAGTCGTCCTCGGCGATGACGACGGCCGCGGCGACCGAGGGTTGGCGATGCAGGGCCGCCTCGATTTGCCCGAGCGGGATCGCGAAGCCGCGTACCTGGGCCTCGCGGATCACTTCGACGGTTCCGTCCAAGCGGAGGCGGGCGGGGAGGCCGGTGGGTGCGCCAGCGACGTACAGCTCTCCTCGGCCGCCGCGAGGCACTGATTGCCGACTCTGGTCGAGGACGTCGGCGCGGCTGTGCGCGAACGAGCGTCCGTTGACCAGCGAAAGCCAACCGGACGCCGCGGTGCCCTCGCAGTTGAGTGCGCCGTCGAGAAATGCTTCGCCGAAGTTCAGCACCCGGGTGCCCGGTCGCAGCGCGAGCATTTTCGCGATGCTCGGGGTCACGACCACGACGCTCGGGTCCACCGACGAGGCGAGTTCCGCGATCTCGGCGGCAGGCGCGACGGTCACCACCGCGCCGACGTGCAACGCGGCCAGCACGACCGGGAACGCGAACTCAGTGTCCGGTGCCAGGACGCGATCGCTGGCCGTGAGCGGCAATTCGGTCAGCAGGGCAGCGATTGTCGCGGCCAGGGAGGCTCGGCTGAAGACCGCTTCTCCGCGATACGCCAACTCCGCCCCGGACAGTGACACCTCGAGGTCGGTGTCGGCGAATCTGGACACGTCCGCGGGAACTGTGTAGTGAGACGGCCCGCTCGGCGTCCAGGCTGCGCCGATGGCGAGGACGGCGAAGATCGCTGCCCAGCGGTCGCGGCCCGGCGGCAGGTCGACGGTCACCGTCTCCCCCGGACCCGCGCCCTGCTCCTGCAAGGCCCGGGCCAGGCGGTTGGCTTGCTCGCGCAGACCGATGTCCCCTGGAACCAGCAAGCCGTCGGGAACGTCGGGGGCCGATACGGCTGAGGTGGCCCGCTCGACGGAAGTGCGCAAGTCGATCCGGCTCAGCGGCTGCTCGGGATCTTCGGCGGCGGCCGTCAGGAGAAGCGTCAGCCGGTCGACGAGGAGCTGCGCGGCTTCCGCGGTAAACGCGTCGGCGTTGTACTCGAGGGTGCCTTCCAGGCCGCGCTCTCCCTTGTGCTGGCCGAGTTGGAAGGTCAGGTCGAATTTGAACTTCTTGTGTGTCGGAGCCAGCAGTTCGGGCCGCGCGGTCAGGCTGCCGAGACTGACTTCGGACGGCGGCACGTCGTAGAAGGACAACAGCACCCCGAACAACGGCTGGCGCGACATCGACCGAGCAGGTTGCGTCGCCTCCAGCAGCCGTTCGAAGGGCAGGTCCTGGTGGGCGTAGGCGGCGAGGTCGGCGTCGCGGACCCGCGCGACCAGGTCGGCGAAGTGCGGGTCGCCGCTGGTGTCGGTGCGCAGGACGAGCGTGTTGACGAAGAAGCCGACGAGGTCGTGCACGGCTTCGTCCGGACGTCCGGCGACCAGGCTGCCGAGCGGGATGTCGGTTCCCGCACCGAGGCGGGTGAGCAGCGTCGCCAGCGCGGCCTGGACGACCATGAACAGACTCGCCCCTTGCTCGTGCGCGAGTCGCGCGAGGCCCCGGTGCACGGCGGACGGCACCTCGAACTCGATGGTTCCGCCGTGGTATCCCGCTGAGGCACGGCGGGGCAGGTCGACCGGCAATGCCAGTTCGCCCGGCATTCCGGCGAGCGATTCCCGCCAGTGCTTCAGCAGGCGGGCGGATTCACCGTCCTTGGTGTCGTCCAGGAGGGAGTGTTGCCAGACCGAGTAATCCGCGTACTGGGCGGGCAGTTCTGTCCACTCTGGGGTCTTTCCGGACCGCCGGGCCTCGTAGGCGGTGGCGAGGTCGCGAGCGAGCACGTCGACGGACCAGGCGTCTCCGGCGATGTGGTGCAGCACCAGCAGGAGGACGTGGTCGCCGTTCTCGGCGGGGCCGAAGAGCTTGCTGCGCAACGGAAGGTCGGTGGCTAGGTCAAAGCCCCGGGCGACTTCTTCTTCCAGGGCTGCCGTCAGGTCAGTGGGCATCGGCGCGGTGCGCAGGGACTCCCCCGCGTCGAGGACGCGCTGGTACGGGACGCCGTCGGTGTCGGGGAAAACGGTGCGCAGGATTTCGTGGCGTGCGATCAGATCGTCGACGGCCGCGGCGAGCGCCGAGCGGTCCAGCTCTCCGGAGAGCCGCACGGCGAGGGGGATGGTGTAGCCGCCGTGTTCGCCTTCGAGCCGGTTGAGGAACCACATGCGCTGCTGGGCGTACGACAGCGGCAGCGGATCGGGACGGTCCAGTTTGCGGAACGCCGCGCGTGCTTGGCCGGCGGACGCGAGCCGTCCGGCCAATGCGGCGACGGTACGGGCTTCGAAGAGGTCTCGCAGCGGCAGTTCGACGTCCAGTTCCGACCGGATCCGGCTGACCAGCGCGGTGGCCAGGAGGGAATGGCCGCCGAGTTCGAAGAAGTCGTCGTCGATTCCGGCTTCGGGCAGGCCCAGCACCTCGGCGTAGAGCCGGGTCAGTTGTTCCTCGACCGGGGTGCGAGGGCCGCGTTTCTCTTGTCCGGTCAGGTTTTCCGGTGCGGGCAGGGCTTTGCGGTCGACCTTGCCGTGTGCGGTCAGCGGGAGCCGGTCGAGCACGACGATCGCGCTGGGGACCAGGTACGCGGGCAGCAGTTCGGCCAACTGGGCTTGCAGATCCTCGGGGCGGGCGGTTCCCGCGACATAGCCGACCAAGTGCCGGTTGGCCGCGTCGGAGCCCTGCACGACGACTACCGCCTCGGTGACGGATTCCTGCGCGAGCAGACCGGCTTCGATCTCGCCTAGTTCGATGCGATGGCCGCGGATCTTGACCTGGAAGTCCCGGCGTTCCACGAACTCCAGCGCGCCATCAGCCCGGCACACCACGCGGTCACCGGTCCGGTACATCCGGGTGCCCGGCTCGCCGAACGGGTCGGCTACGAACACTGCACCGGTCTTGACCGGGTCACCGACGTAGCCGCGGCCGACGACCAAGCCGCCGACGTACAACTCCCCTGCCGCGCCCGGCGGAACCGGCCGCAGCTCGTCGCCCAGCACGTACAGCCGGGTGTTCCGTACCGGGAGGCCGATCGGGACCCGCAGTCCCTGTGCATCGTCCACACTGGACAGAACGGCGTGGGTCACGTCGTCGGAGCATTCCGTCGGGCCGTAGGCGTTCACCATCGGGATGTTCGGGAAGTACTCGAACCACCGCACGCACAGGTCCGGCGGCAAGGCCTCGCCGGTGACGACCAGCCAGCGCAGACCGTCCAGGTTCGGCGGGCTGCCTGCGTCCCAGAAATCCAACGCCGCGCGCAGCAGCGAGGGCACGACTTCCAGCACCGACATGCCCAAGCCGAACAGCGCGTCCGGATCAGCCGCCGTCTCCCGGCTCACCGCGCGGACTTGAGCGCCGACCATCAGGGGCGCGAGCATCTGCCACACCGACACGTCGAAAGTCAGCGGGGCGTTCTGCACCAGCACATCCGACGGCTTCAGGGACAGGTCTTCCACCTTGGCCAGCAGGTGGTTGACCATCCCGAGTCGCGACACCATCGCACCCTTGGGACGGCCGGTGGAGCCGGACGTGAAGATCAGGTACGCGACATCGTCGTCAGCACCGACGACCGGAGCCAGTTCGGTGTCGACGACGCCGTCCAGCTCGATGACGTCCACCGGCAGACTGGCCGCCAGCTCCCGGAACTCCGGCGCCGCGATCACGCACGCCGCGCCGCTGTCCTCCACCAGGCCTTGCAGGCGAGCGAGCGGCACAGTCGGATCCAGCGGCACATACGCGCCGCCTGCGCCCAGGACTCCGAGAACGGCTGAAATGAAGCCGATACCGGGACCGGCGAGCACACCCGCCACTCGCCCCGGAGGCAAGCGCCTAGACAGCGCCGAGGCCAGTCCTACCAGTTCCGCATAACTCACGGATCCGGAGTCATCAACCACCGCCAGAGCGTCCGGGGCCTGTGTGCGCACCCGCTCGACCACGCCCGCACCGACCGGACCGGGCGTGCCCAGCAGGAAGGTCTCCGAGGGTTCTGCCACCACGTCGATCCGGCCGAGCAGGCGGTCCGGGTGACCGAGCACTGTGTCGAGCAGCGCCTGGAACTGCTGCGCCAGCGCGTGGACGCGGTCGTCGCCGAAGGCCTCGCGGAGGTAGTCGAAGCGGAAGACGAGGGAGCCGCGCGGTTCCACGACGAGGCTGAGCGGGTAGTGGCGCGAATCGAGCGTCACCGCGTCGACCACGCGGACGTCCTCGCCGAGTTTCACCAGCGGGCCGCCGTCGCCGGCGGGGACGTTCTCGAACACCACTGCGGTGTCGAAGAGTTCGCCGCTGTCCGGGATGGCTCCGCTCAGTTGCGCCTGCCCGATGTGCTGGTAGGAAACCATTGCGGCTTGTTGATGGCCCAGTTCGGCGAGCAGTTCGCGGACCGGGCGAGCGGGGTCGAGGCGAGCCCGCACCGGAACCGTGTTCACGAACATGCCGACCATCGTTTCGACGCCGGGCAGTTCCGCCGGACGTCCGGAGGCCACCGCACCGAAGACCACGTCCTGTTGCCCGGCCAGCCTGCCGACGAGAATCGCCCAGCACGTCTGGACGATCGTGCTGACCGTCAGCTCGTGTTCCCGCGCCCACGCATAGAGATTCGCAGAGTCGCTTTCGGACAGTACTAACTCGACAGTCGCGGGCAGGTTCGCGGCGGCAGGCAGGTCTGGTGCGACGCGGGTCGGCCCGGGCAGGCCGTCAAGGAGATCCTGCCAAGCTTTCCGACCAGCTTCCTGATCCTGACGGGAAAGCCAGGCGAGGTAGTCGCGCATCTGCGGCACCGTTGGCAGCTCGGCCGCAGCGCCGCGTGCGTAAAGCTGCGCCAGCTCGTCGATGAGGATGGGCACCGACCAGCCGTCCGTGGCGATGTGGTGCGCGCTCCACAGGAATCGGTAGCGCTCGGCGGCGATCCGGATCAGGGTGAAGCGCACCAGCGGCGGGCGGGCGAGATCGAAGCGGCGCAACCGGTCTTCCTCGACCAGTCGCCGCAGCTCCGCCACGCGACGGTCCTCCGGCAGCACGGTCAGGTCGATTTCGGTCCACGGCAGTTCGACCGATTCGGCGACCAGCTGCACCGGTTCCCCGTTGCGGCGACGCCGGAAGTATCCGCGCAGGGCGGTGTGCCGGGTCAGCAGCGTGGCGCAGGCGTCCCGGACGGCGGCGGTGTCGAGCGGTCCTTCGAGGTCTGCGATTGCTTGCACGGCATAGAAATCCACCCCCTCGGCGTCCAGTTCGGCGTGGAAGAGCATGCCCTGCTGCAACGGCGCGAGCGGAAGCACTTCCTCGACCGGACCGACTCGCAGCTCGTCCAGTTCTTCCGGTTCGAGTTCGACCAGGGCAACGGATTCAAGCGCAACCTCGTCCCCTGCCGGGACCGCGTTCTCCGCGATCGCCGCCGGAGTGCGAGCCTCCAGCAGGTCGCGTGGGGTGATGATCAGCCCGGCTTTGCGGGCGCGGCTCACTACCTGGATCGAGCTGACGCTGTCGCCGCCGAGGGCGAAGAAGTTGTCGTCGATGTAGACCTTGGGCACGGTCAGTACTTCGGCCAGGACGTCGCACAGAATCGCCTCGACGGCATTGCGCGGGGCTCGGCCGACCGCCTCGGCGGCGAAATCGGGCTCCGGCAACGCTTCCCGATCGACTTTGCCGTGCACGGTCAACGGCATCGCGTCGAGCACGACCATCGCGGGCGGCACCAGGTAGTCCGGCAGCCGCTGCTGCAGCTCGCTTCGCACCGAAGGGATGTCGACCGGCTCCGTCCCGACCAGGTACCCGGCGAGCCGCTTGGTCCCGGTGTCGTCGGTGCGGACGACCACGACCGCGTCCGCGATCTCAGGCAGTTCGCGCAGGGTGGCTTCGATTTCGCCGAGTTCGATGCGGTGGCCGCGGATCTTGACCTGGAAGTCGCGGCGCTCGATGAACTCCAATGCCCCATCGGAACGGCGCACCACGCGGTCGCCGGTCCGGTACATCCGCGTGCCCGGCTCGCCGAACGGATCCGCGACGAACACCGAGCCCGTCTTGGCCGGATCGCCCACGTAACCGCGTCCGACGACCAGACCACCGATGTACAGTTCGCCAGCCGCACCCGCCGGGACTGGTCGCAGCTCGTCGCTCAGCACGTACAGCCGGGTGTTCCGCACCGGGAGACCGATCGGCGTCCGCACCCCGCGCACATCGTCCACACTGGACAGAACCGCGTGCGTCACGTCGTCCGAACACTCCGTCGGCCCGTAGGCGTTCACCAGCGGGATCTCTGGGAAGTACCCGAACCACCGCACGCACAGGTCCGGCGGCAACGCCTCGCCGGTCACCACCAGCCAGCGCAACCCGGCCAGCTCCGGCGGACCACCGGCGTCCCAGAAGTCCAGCGCGGCCCGCAGCAACGACGGCACCACTTCCAGCACCGACATCCCCAGGCCGAACAAGGTCTCCGGATCCGCCGCGACCCGCCGGTCCACCACGCGGACCTGACCGCCGACCACGAGCGGCGCGAGCATCTGCCACACCGACACGTCGAACGTCAGCGGCGCGTTCTGCACCACCACATCGGACGCACCCAGCCCGAGGTCCTCGACCTTCGCCAGCAGGTGGTTCATCATCCCGAGCCGCGAGACCATCGCGCCCTTCGGACGGCCGGTCGACCCCGACGTGAAGATCACGTACGCCACGTCATCGTCCGCGCCGACCACCGGGGCCAGCTCGGTGTCGACCGTGCCGTCCAGCTCCACGACGTCCACCGGCAGCTCCGCGGCGACGTCCCGAAACTCCGGTGCCGCAATCACGCACGCCGCACCGCTGTCCGCCACCAAGTCGCGCAACCGCGCCAACGGCAGCGTCGGATCCAGCGGCACGTAAGCACCGCCCGCGCCCAGCACGCCGAGAACCGCTGAGATGAAGCCACTCCCCGGGCCAGCGAGCACGCCAACCACGCGGCCCGCCGGCAGCCGCCGCGACAACGCCGAGGCCTGTCCGACCAGGTCCGCATAGCTCACCGACCCGGCGGCATCGACCACCGCCACCGCATCCGGAGCCTGCGCGCGCACTCGCTCCACCACGCCCGCGCCGACCGGGCCGCTAGCGCCCAGCCCGGCCGCGAGCAGTTTCTCGCGCTCCTGCGCATCGGCGACGTCGATGTGCGCGAGCGGCGCGTCCGGGTCGGCGCGCGCGAAGCGGTCCAGGAACCCGGCGAACCGGTGCAGGTGACTGTCTACTCCGGACTCGTCGTAGAGGTCGGGATTCCCGTTGAGGTGCAGTTCGATCCCGCCGCCGGGCTCGTCGAGGACGGTGATCGACAGGTCGTTGGTGATCCCGGTGGACAGGTTCCGCACCCGGGTCACGCAGTCGCCGAGCCGCAGTCCGGGGTCCGCGGGCAGCACGTTGACGAACGGACCGCCGAACGGCCGCCGCTCGTCGCTGCGCACGCCGATGTCGCGCCGGATCTGGTTGACGTGGTACCGCTGGTGCTTGAGCGTCCGGGCGAGTTCCCGCGAAGCCTGCTTCAGCAGCAGCGACGGGGTCATCGCGGGCGTGACCTGCATTTTCAACGGCAGGTAGTTCGCCATCATCCCCGGAATCGTCCGCGTCCGGACACCCGCGCGGGCGGCGACTGGGACGGTCAGCATCAGGTCTTGGATGCCGGAAAGGCGTTCGGTGTAGGCGGCCATCGCGGCGAGCAGGAAGGTCGGCAGGGTCACCCCGGCCTGCGCCACCGCCTTCCGCGCGGCTGCGGCAGCATCGGCGGGCAGGGCGAGCGTGCGGCGAAGGAAGCCGCGAGCGGGGGCGGGTTCCTTGCCGGACAAGCTGATCAGGTCCGGAACCGTGCTGAAGTGGCTGCTCCAGAACTCGCGGTCCCGCCCGAGGTGCGTCGAGGTGTGGTACGCGAGTTCGGATTCCAGCAGGTCCCGGAACGGCGGCAGCGGACGGCCCTCGGGCTCCGCACCGGTCAGCACCGCCGTGTACAGCTCACCCATCCGCCGGTGGCAGATCGCGGCGCTGAACCCGTCGCCGACCAGGTGGTGGGTGGTGAGATACCAGAACCGCCGCCGCGGCCCGAGCGTGAGCAGCGCGGCGCGGAACAGCGGGAAATCAGTGACGGAGAACGGCCGGGCCAAGTCCTCGTGCATCCACGCGAGCGCGGCCGCCTCCGGGTCCGGTTCGCCGGACAGGTCCAGGAAGCGCACCGGCAACTCGGTCAACGGCTCGACCACCTGGCGCGGTTCGCCGTCGACCTCGAAGAAGCGCGCGCGGAAGCATTCGGCCTCGTCGGTGAGCAGGCGGAATGCCTCGACGAACGCAGTCACGTCGAGGTCGCCGGAGATGTCCAGGTAGTCGGCCATCGCGTAGGCCAGGCCGCCTCCGGACAGCTGCTCGTCGAACCAGACGTCGGTCTGGGCCGTGGACAGGGGCAGGCTGGTCTCGACAGCAGTCATCGCGGCACCTCGGAAAGTCGGTCGGTGGTCTGCTCGGGCACGCGGCCGAGCGCGTCGGCGGCCCAGTGGTCCCGGTAGACCGTGTCCAGGTAGTGGTCGCCCAGATCCGGGGAGATGGCCACGGCAGTCAGGTCGCGGTCCTCGCGGGCGAGCCAAGACAGCGCACCGGCGACGACGGTGCCGGTCGAGCCGCCGAACAGGAAACCGTGCCGCACCAGCGTCCGGCACATCTCGACGGTTTCGGTTTCCTCGACGTGCACCACATCGTCCACTAAGGACTCGTCGAGCAGCGCCGGACGGATCGCTGAGCCCAGCCCGGGAATCTGCCTCGGCCCGGGCGGGCCGCCGAAGCTCACCGAGCCGACGCTGTCCACCGCGACCACGCGGATCGACCGGCGCGCCTCGCGCAGGTAGCGGGCGCAGCCCATCAGCGTCCCGGCCGTGCCGGTGCCGACGAACAGGACGTCGAGGCCGGGGAACATGCGCAGGATCTCCGGGCCGGTAGTCCGGTAGTGCGCGGTCCAGTTGCCCGGGTTGGTGTGCTGGTCGAGCCAGACGTAGTCCTCGTGCTCCGCGCAGAGGCTCTCCACCATTCGCTGCCGCGCGCCGACAAGGCCTTCCGTCGGATGCGGCTCGGTGAGCACGTGGACCTCGGCGCCGTAGTTCTGCATCAGCTGCCGTGCGGACAGCGTGCAGTGGTCGTCGGTGACGCAGATGAACCGGTATCCCCGGCTGGCGGCGACCATCGCGAGCGCGACGCCGATGTTCCCGGACGAGCTCTCCACGATCGCGGCGCCGGGGCGCAGCTGGCCGTCCCGCTCGGCGCGCTCGACGATCTCCAGCGCCGCCTTGAGCTTGATCGACCCGGCGAAGTTGAACCCCTCGCACTTGACGAACAGGTCGCGGCCGACGAACCGGCGCAGGTCGACGTACAGATCCGGGACGGTGAACTCCTGAGGGGCGGATATCACCCGCACGGCAAACCTCCGCGGTTCAGCGCCGGGAACGACTCGCCCTTGCCGACTTTGCCGGCGAGCAACCCGGTGAAGACGATGAGTTTCTGGATGTTCGCGGCGCCTTCCATGAACTCGACGCCGCGCGCGTCGCGAACCAGCTTGTCCAGCAACGGATGCGTCCAGCGCGCGCTCGATCCGAAGAACCGGCAGGCGGCCCTGGTCGCGTCCTCGGCGAGCCGGCTCGCCTCGGCTTTCGCGGACGAGGCGAGGTGCCCGCCGCGGCTGCCGCCCGCGTCGACCTCCATCGCCGCGAGGTGCACCAGGTTCCGGACGCTCTCGATCCGGTAGCCCAGCTGGTCCCATTCGGCCGCCGCGCCGCCGGTGCGCAGGCCGCCCTCGGCGCGGACGTACTCGTGCGCGGCCCGCGCGATGCCGACCGCGATGGCCGCGACGCCGGGCCGGAGCCGGTTGAACGTGAGCGTGGCGGCCCACATCCCGCGCCGGGTCGGGGAAAAGTGTCGGCCCAGCACCCGGTTCGCGGGGATGCGGACTCCGTCGAACTCCAGGGCGCAGAACCGTGCGCCGCGCAAGCCGAGCATGCCCAGCGGTTCGGCGTGGAAGCCGGGGGAAGCGGTGTCCACGAGGACCGCGCGCACGCCGAGCGGGCCGGGCGCGGTGCGGGCGAAGACCACGCCCATCCCCGCGCGGGAAGCGTTGCCGACATAGCGTTTCCGGCCGTTGAGGACGAAGTCCCCGTCGGGGCCGGGCGTTAGGCTGGTGGTCAGCGCGTTCGCGTCGGAGCCCACATCGGGTTCGGTGAGCGCGAAGAAGGTCCATGTTGGACGGTCGACGAGCCTGCCGTAGAACCAGGCTTTCTGTTCGTCGTCGCCAAGTACGTCGATCAGGACGCCGGACATCGACGCGCCCGGTGCGGCGAGCGTCGCGCCCGCGTCGCCCCGCGCGAACTCCTCCAGCAGCACCGTCCGTTCCAGCGCGGTCATCCCGTTGAACCGGTGCCCGGCGACCCGGATGCCTTCCGCGCCGTACTCCGCCGGGACCAGCAGCTGCGCCATGCAGCGCACCGCGGGCAGATCGGCGAGCTGGGCGGTGGCTTCGGGATCACGGTCGAGCACGGCTCTGGCGGCGCGGAGGTCGTTGGCCCATTCCGCGGCGAGATCCCTTAGCGCCAGCAAGGGTTCGGTCAGTACCGTGCCCGTCACGTCGTCCCCATTTCGTGCACGCTCGCGAGCAGCTCTGAGACGTCGGCGACCTCGCCCGGTCCGCCCGCCAGGAAACCCTTCGCGCCCAGCAGGCCGAGCAGTTTACGATCCACATCGGACAGACACTGATGCAGATACCGCACGCGCGCAGGGGTCATGCTCTCGTCCGCCAGCAGATCCGCTTCTACCGCCAGCTGCCCGTTGAGCGCCGTGGCGAGGCAGTCCTGGATCATCTGCTTGCGCAGCAACGACTCTTCGCCGGAACGCCGCTCGCCCAGGTACCGCAGGCACTCGTCGAGCAGCCACTGCGAAAGCCCCAGCCGCACCCACACCAGCTCCGGCCCCGCGGGCGCGTCCGGCAGGCCCCGGGCGAACACGACCGCGCCGCCGGGAAGATCGGCTTGCCGCAAGATCTCCGTCCCGGCGGGCAGTTCTCCCGCCGGGACCGCCGAGATCGCGCCGTGCCGCCGCGTCGTCCGCAGCAGCTTGAGTGCGGGCGCGACGCCCTGTTCCCGGGCGACGCGCCGGTACTCCTGCCACGGTGCCGGGTCAGGCACGGATTTCCGCGATGACGAACGCGGCGAGCGAACGCACCGATTCGAAGTGCTGCATCTCCAGGTTCTCGGTGTCGAACTCGATGCCGAACGTGTCCTCGAGCTGCATCAGCAGTTCCAGCACGCCGGTCGAGTCGAGGCCGGCGTCGGACAGCCGGGTGTCCGCGGACAGGTCGGCGACGTCCCGTTCGAGCACCGTGCCCAGCGCGCCGGTGATGCCCTCGACGATCCGGTCCTCGGTCAGGGTCTGCGCGGTCTCAGTCATGACTCTCCTTCTTTTACCAGGGGTTCAGCGCGCCATCGGAGCGAATCCGCGGGCGTCGCGGCGGGCCTGGCCACGGGAAATCCGCAGCGGATCCCAGTCGTGGCCGCGTTCGGGCAGCAGGGCGCGGTCGGCGAAGACCGCGCCGTCGTACGCTTCGGCCAGCACCGGCCGGTCGAGGATCGCTTCGGCGCACTGCGCCCCGCCGACCGCGGCGCCGACGACTCCCCCGCCGTGGATGTCCTGTCCGGCGACGAACAGTCCTTCGACGGCGGTGCGCACGTCCGGCCGTCGTCCGTGCGGACCCCAGGACTGCAGCCCGTACGCGGCTCCGCCGGTGGCGAGGGTGTAGCGCTCTTGCGTGAGCGGGGTGGCCGATTCGAGGTAGACGATGCGGTCGCGGAACGGGCCCAGCACCTCTTCGGCACGGTCGAGCAGACAGGCGGCGAGTTTCTCTTTGGCCGCACGGTATTCGGCCACGCGCCGATAGCGGAGGCCGGAGGCTGGTCCGTCGGTTACGCCCCACTGCTCGTAGCCGGGCGGGCACGCGGTCATGATCTGGAGGTTCGTGTAGCCGGGCGGGCAGACGGCGGGGTTGCCGGGGTCCTTGTGCGAGGCGGACGAGATGAACACGAACGGCAGCTCGTCGAATTGGCCCGCTTCCGTTCGGGCGTAAGCACTCTCGACGTCGCCGCTCGGCCAGTACCAGATGTTGGCCTCGGACGCTTCAACCAACTCCGTGTCCACGACGGCATAGCTGGTCACCAACGGCAGTCGCATGACCGCGTCTTCGGTGCGCCGGACGATGCCCTCGGGAAGGTTTTCCCGGCCGCCGCACAACTCCAGCACCGTGCGGCGATAGTCCGCATTGGACACCACCAGCGGTGCGCGCAGTATTTCTCCGTCGGCCAGCTCGACACCGGCTACGCGGCCGTGCTCGATCAGGATCCGCGCGGCGCGCGCTTTGGTACGCAGCTGACCGCCGTGGGTTTCGAGCTGTTCTACCAGTGCGGCGGCCAGCATCTGGCCGCCGCCTTCGGGGTAGTACGCACCCCCGGTCAGGTAGTCGTCAAGCATGCGGATGTGTGCCGCGACAACGGTATTCGCTGGCGATGACGCATAATTTCCGGACTGCGCGGCCAGCACCGTACGCGCGGCCACCGACAGTCCACAATGGTCAAACAGACGGCTCAGGCTGCGTCGGCTCCACCGCACCACCGCGGCCGAGTTGCCTAGCACCGGTCTGGAGCTCGCCGAATACCGGGCCGCCGCGGCGATCTCGCCGCAGATCGCGAGGTACTCCTGAAGCCCCGCAGCCTCCGCCGGGAAGGTTTCGAGCAGCCGGTCTCCGTACCGGGACCAGCTTTCCGGCACGTCGAAGCGCAGGCCAGGCAGCACGATCCGGTCGAAGCCGTCCGGGTCGAGCCGGCGGAACCGCACCCGGTCGCCGACGCCGAGCCCGGCCAGCAGCGACGGGAGCAGCCCGCCGGGCCCGCAGTCGCCGAGGTAGTGCACGCCGATGTCGAACTCGTAGGAGCGCCGCCGCCGGAACATGTGGCAGTTGCCGCCCGCGACGTCGTGCTGCTCCAGCACCAGCACCCGGCGGCCGAAGGCGGCGAGGTACCCGGCGCAGACGAGGCCGCCGATCCCGGACCCGATCACGATCGCGTCCCAGGAAGAGCTTCCCGCCTCGTTCGGACTCATGCCGCTGACGCTACGGCGGGGCGGTGACCCCGGGCTGACCGCGCGCTGACAGCTGGGGGCAGTCAGCAGCAGGCGATCGCCCAGGGGTCACCTATTCAGGAGAGAGCATGGCGATCGAGGTCTTGCCGCGCACCGCGAGCCAGGTCGGGAAGAGCGTGGCGACCATGCTTACCACGACCGCGAGCAGGACCACCACCGCATAAATCCACAATGGACCGTACGGCAGCCAGCTGTCGGACACCGCCTGGCTGAACGGAACCAGCATCGCGAGCGACACGGCGGTGCCCAAGACCACGCCGATGATCGCGACGACCAGCCCCTCGACCGCCATCACGCCGAGCACCTGACCGCGGCTCGACCCGGCGAGGCGCTGCAGACCGAACTCGCGCCGCCGGTGCGCGGTCGAGAGCACGAGCGTGTTCACCACCGAGATCGCCGCGTAGAGCAGGATCATGCCGACCACGAGGTAGTTCACCCACGCGTTCGCTTCCTGTTCCTGCACGAACTTGGCGGTGAGCGTGTCCCGGTTCGCGACCTGCACGCCGGGCGAGGCCTGCGCCAGCCCGTCGAGCGTGCTCATCAGCTGCGAGACGCTCGTGCCCGCCGTCGCGGTGACGAGCACCTGCGACGCGATTCCGTCGGTCGTGTGCGGAGCCAGCGTGCCCGCGGGCATGAGCGCCGCCGCGAAAGCCGGTGCGGACCGCAATGTCGCCACCACCCGCAACCGGACCTGCGCACCGTCGCCGAGCCGCAGCCCGATCTCGTCGCCGACCTTCGCGTGCAGCCGGTCCGCGTGGTCGAGCGGGAGGGCGATGGTGTTGCCCTGCAAGTCGTTCAGCGATCCGGAAGCGACCTCCGCGGCCCGGGTCTTCGCGACCGCGTCGCCGGTGACTCCGGTCAGCGCGAGCCCGTCCTCGTCCTGGCCAGGGTCCGACGGCTTCTCGTTGTAGCCCTTGCTGGTCACGTACGCCGAAGCGGTGCCGACGCCGGGCAGCGACCGGACCTTGTCGAGCAGCCCGGTGCTGACGTCGCCGGTCGACGAGGTGACCACCGCGTCCGCCGAGAGGTTCGACGCGTACTTCTGCTTCGCCGATTCCACCTGCGTGGTCTGGAAATAGAGCATGAACACGGCCAGCGTCGTGGCGAGCATGACCGGCACGACCGCACCGGACATCGGCAGCCAGCGCACCCGGGCGTTGGCCATCGCGAGATAGCCGGACAACCCGCTCACCGCCCGCACCGGAACCCGCAGCACCGCGACCATCAACCGGGTGATCCCCGGCGCGAAGAGCGCGACCGCCGCCGCGACGAGCGTGACCGCCGGTCCAGCCGTGCTGGCCGCGAGCGGACCGTCCATCACCGTGATCGTCAGATACGCCAGCGCCACGCCGCCGATCAGGCTGCCGATGCCCCACCAGAGCCGGAACGACGTCAGCCAGCGCTTCGGCGAGACGAGTTCCTGCATCGCCTCGACCGGACGCGTCCGTCCGGCGTACCGCGCCGCGACAAACCCCGCACCCCACGCTGACAGCAGGCCAACAAGAATGCCCGCGGCGGTCGGAATCCAGTCCTGGTGATACGCCAGCACCGGCTCGAAGACGCCGAACCCGGACAGCCGGTCGAAGAGCCAGTTCCCCAGCAATTCGCCAGGGAAAGCCGCCAGCACGGTCGCGAGCACGCCGATCACCATCGACTCCGCGGTGATCATGCGGCTGACCTGCTTCGGAGTCGCGCCGACCGCGCGCAGCAACGCGACCTCGCGCCGCCGCTGCTGCACCGACAGGCCCAGCGTGCTGGCCACCACGAACAACGCGACCTGCACCGCAAGGCCGCCGAACACGGCAGCCAGGATCACGAGGATTTCCCCGCCATCGCTCGCCTGCGCGAACTCGGCGGTCCCCCTCGCCACACCGGTGAGCGCGACCGCGTGCTGGTCCCGCACCGCGTTCGCGATCTGAGTGCTCAGCGCGGCCAGATCCGTGCCCGCGGTGGGAAGCACGCCGAACGCGTCGACCTGCCCGGTCGCGGGGGTCAGCGCGAGCGCGTCTTCGTGGGAGAAGAACACCGCGTCGGACGCCATTTTCCCGCTCGCGACGGCGATTCCGACGACCTGGAAGGGCCGGACGCCGCCACGAACGGCAATCTGCACCGAACCGCCCGACGCGACGCCGGTGGCCGCCGCCGTCGCCTGGTCGAGCACGACTTCGCCGCTGCGCTGCGGAGCGCGGCCGTCAGTCAGCGAATACGGGGCCAGCTCGGCGGTCGCCCAGTCGTGCCCCAACGCGGTGCCGCGCACCAGCTTCACGTCGGGAGCGGCGGGCAGCGTCGCCGGGATCGATACGTCAGGGACGACCTTCGCGACGCCGGGAACGGCCGCGATCTTCGCCCCGAGAGACGCGTCCAGCCGCACCCGTTCCGGCAGCGTCGCGGACTCGTGGTCCTCGTCTTCCGTGCCCGGGTTCGTCGGCGGCAGGTTGTAGTGCTGGTCGCCCGCGACGACCACCGGAGCCTCGGCGAGCCGCTGCGGCGGGACGCGGGGCGAGATCCCGGTCTGCATGAGCCCGCCGCACGCCATCACGATCGCGGTGCCGACGAGCAGCGCGATAAACGTCGCGGTGAACCCGGCCTTGCGGAACCGGAGGGTGCTCAGGGCAAGGCGCAGCATCAGCGCACCGTCCCGACGGCGTTCCGGCCGTCGCGGCCGAGCCGCGACGCGCGCGAGCTCAACGCGGTCAGCCCGCGCGCGACCTCGTCCACGGTCGGTTCGTGCAACTCGCCGGCGAACTGGCCGTCGGCCAAGAACAGCACCCGGTCGGCGTAGGAGGCGGCGACCGGATCGTGCGTCACCATCACGATGGTCTGCCGCTCGGCGCGCACCGCGGTGCGCAGCAGGTCCAGGATCTCGCTCGCCGACGTCGTGTCCAGCGCACCGGTCGGCTCGTCGGCGAAGGTCACGTGCGGACGGCTGACCAGCGCGCGGGCGATCGCCACGCGCTGCTGTTGGCCACCGGACAATTCACCGGGCCGGTGCCCGCGCCGTCCGCCGAGCCCGACCTGCTCGATGATCCGGTTCACCAGCGCGGGATCGGCCCGTTTGCCCGCCAGCCGCAGCGGCAGCGTCACGTTGTCGACCACGTCCAGCGACGGCAGCAGATTGAACTGCTGGAAGATGAATCCGATGTGGTCGCGGCGCATCCGGGTCAGCTGCGTCTCGTCGAGCCGGCCGAGGTCCTGGTCGGCGAGCACGACGGTGCCCGAATCCGGCTGGTCGAGCCCCGCCGCGCAGTGCAGCAGCGTGCTCTTGCCCGAACCGGACGGTCCCATCACCGCGGTGAAAGTCCCGCGGGCGAACGAAACCGAAATCCCGTCGAGTGCGACGACGCGGGCCCGGTTCCCTCCGTAGAATTTGGTGACGGACCGGAGCGTCACCGCATCCGTGCTTGGCTGTCCGGACTGGTACATCGGTCACTCTCCCAGGCGCGTCGGGCTACAGAAGAAAGCTACGAGCGCTCGCGGCCGATTCCGATGGTGCTAGCTCTTCGATCCGGACTGGTCCTAGCACCCCTGCCGGGAAAGCGCGGAACAGCACATAATCGGGATATGCCCTCCACCGATGCCCGCGAGCCGAAGCCCTGGTTCGCGAGAGGCGGCCTCGCCGTGCTGCACAGCACCGCGCTGGGGCTGCTCGCACCGGTCGAGGCGGTGCTTTTCGGCCTGCTGGCCTGCGCCGCTTCGCTGCTGGGCGTCGGCGTCGGGGTGTTCCTGATTCCGCCGGTGGTCTACGCCGTTCGTGCAGTCGCCAATCTGCAGCGGAAACTGCACGGCACCTGGACCGGGCGGAAGGTGGAACGACCGTATCTCCCGCTGCCCGAGGGCACGCGGTTCTTTCAGGTGTTCGCGCGGTTGCTGGCCGACCGTGCCACTTGGCGGGACACCGCTTGGCTGCTGGTGGACTGCACCATCGGCTGCCTGCTGACGCTGGCCCCGTTAGCCCTCGTGATCGACGGCGTGCGCGGGTTGTTGATGCCGTTGCTCTATCCGGTGCTGGACGATCTGTGGCTCGGCGATTGGTACGTCGCGTGGCCGGTGGACAACCCGGCGGTCGCCTGGATCGCCGTCGTGCTCGGCCTGCTGCATTTCCCGCTCGTGCTCTGGGCAGCGCCGCACCTGCTGAAGCTGCACGCGGCGCTGGCGGCGAAATTCCTTTCCCCGTCGGAAAGCACCGTCCTCGCGCAGCGCGTCCAGCACCTCACGACGACGCGCGACGACGCCGTCGGCCATCAGGCGCTGGAGCTGCGCCGGATCGAACGCAACCTGCACGACGGCGCGCAAGCCCGGCTGGTCGCGATGGGCATGACGCTCGACGCGGCGGCGAAACTCGCCGAACGGCAGCCGGAAGCCGCGAAGAGCCTGCTGGAAGAGGCCAAGGCGAGTTCGGTGAAAGCCCTGCAGGAACTGCGCGATCTGGTGCGCGGGATCCAGCCGCCGGTGCTGGTCGACCGCGGGCTCGCCGACGCGGTCCGCGAACTCGGGATGGAGGCGACGCTGGAGATGGAAACCACCGTCGACCTTCCCGGCAGGTTCGCGCCCGCCGTCGAGACGGCCGCGTATTTCACCGTTTCCGAGGTGCTCAACAACGCGATGAAGCATTCCGGCGCGGATTCCGGGAAAATCGACGTGCACCATTCCGGCGGCCGGCTGTCCATCACGGTCACCGACTACGGCAAGGGCGGCGCGGACCCGGCCAAGGGCACCGGGCTGCGGGAACTCGAACGCCGGCTCGCGCCGCTGGACGGATTCCTCACCGTGCTCAGCCCGCTCGGCGGCCCGACCTCGGTGGTCATCGAAATCCCCTGCGAACCGATCGGCTGACGCTCGCCGGCGGGGCCGGTTTGCGTGCCGTGAGGGGAACCCTGAGGGACTCTGATTCCCTCAGGGTTCCCCTCACGAACCGCGGGAAGACTCAGTGGCGCAGGTAGGCCAGCACTGCCTGCACCCGGCGGTTGCTGTCCTCGGACACCGGCAGCTGCAGTTTCGCCAGGATGTTGTTGATGTGCTTGGACACCGCCTTCTCGGTGATGAACAGCTCGGCGGCGATGTTGCTGTTGGACCGGCCCTCGGCGATCAGCCGGAGCACGTCGTTCTCGCGCGGGGTGAGGCTTTCCAGCGCACGGTCGCGGGTGTTGTGCGTGAACAGCCTCGACACGACTTCGGGGTCCATCATCGTGTTGCCCGCGGCGACCCCGCGCAGCACGTCGACGAAATGGTCGCCGTCGAGCACCCGGTCCTTGAGCTGGTAGCCGACCGCGCCCGCGCCGTCGGCCAGCAATTCGTTGACGTACAAGCGTTCGACGTACTGCGACAGCACCAGCACCGGCAGCCCCGGCACCTGACGACGGGCCTCGATCGCCGCGCGCAGCCCCTCGTCGGTGAACGACGGCGGGAGCCGGATGTCGACCACGCCGATGTCCGGCTTCTCCGTGACCAGCGCGTTCAGCAGATCCGGCCCGTTGTCGAGCGCCGCGACGATCGTCATCCCGTGCGCTTCGAGCAGCCGGACCAGCCCGTCGCGGAGCAGGAACTGGTCTTCGCCGATGACCACGCGCACAGAGCTTCACCTTTTCTTCGCCGCGGCTGTTCCGCTCCCGATTATAGGGGCGCGGACGGCTCGATTTCCCGGGCGAAGGCGCAGATTCCGAGAGTTCCTCGAATCGGGTCGTAATCGGCGAGTACAGCGGGAGGTTCGGCCCACAGCGCGGTGGCGGAGCGTACTTCGGCGACTGGGCTGCCGGTGAGACCTGGTCCGTAACGGTCTGCTGGCGCTAGCCGATCAGCCTCGGCTCGCGCGTCGGCTTGGGCAATCCCGGGCAGCACCGCGACTCGGGTGCTGCCCATTCCGGCCTCGAACAGCAGCGCGGCCGCCGCGTCCACCGGCGGGCGTACTCCGGCGTACGGCATGCCTCGTTGCTCCATGACGAGGATCAGCACGCGCTGCATCGGCCTGCGCCGCACATATCCGGCCGCCACTCGCAGAGCAAGGAAACCGGCGAGCGTGCCCTGCCCGGAAACCGAGTACGTCATCGGACCGCCCGGCAGCACCGCGGTCAGGTTGACCGGAGCGGAAAGGCGCGGGTCGAAATCGGGGCCGTCGTGCGCGACGACGACCAGGTCGATCGGCTCGCTCACCTGGCCGTCGAGCAGTTCCCGGGCCAGGGAGATGAACGTGTTGCCCTCAGCCTGAGCGACCAACTCTGAGGAGTAGCCGACGTCGTGCCCAGCGGCCAGGTCGGTGAAGTACCGCGTCATGATCGGGCCGTCGAGCCGATCGGTGCCGGACTCGAATCGCCGGTACAGCACGGTTTTCAATCCCATCGGCAGCACCGCGAACGGCGAGGTGCGCGTCGCTGCCGTGGGGGCACCAGCACTGAACATCAGCCCTCCACCACGGGAACCGGCAACCGGTGCAGGTGCTGACGGCGCAATAGGTCCTCCGGCTGGTCCCGTTCACTGATCACATAGGACTGTCCATCATGGACCAACACCTCAGCGGGATAGCCGTGGCTGAGGAACAGCACCGGCGACGCGCTCGGCCCGTAAGCACCGGAGCGTTCCACCCCGATCAGGTCGCCCGGCTGGACCGGCGGCAGCGGGATCTTCTTGCCCAGCACGTCGTTCGGCGTGCACAGCGGGCCGGTGATCTGCCAGGTTTCGGTGGCCGGTTCGTCGATCCGGTTGAGCAGCCGCATCGGGAAGTCGCGTTTGACGTAGGAGCCGATCCCGACCGCGGCCATGTGGTGGTTCGTGCCGCCGTCGGCGACCGCGAAGTTCTGTCCCAGCGAGGTTTTGACGTAACGCACGCGCACGACGTAGGTGCCGCTCATCGCGGTGAGGTAGCGGCCCAGCTCCATCACCAGCCGGGTGTCCGGGTGCCGCGTGGCGAACTCGTCGATCACCGGGTTGAGCCGGGAGGTCAGCAGATCGAGGTCGAGGTCGCGTTCCCCCTCGAAGTACGCCACGCCCAGTCCGCCGCCGACGTCGACCAGGTCGAGCCCGAAGCCCAGCCGCGCGGACAGCTGCTCGGCCAGCGCGAAGATGCGAGTGGTGTTCTCCACCACCGATTCCTCGCTGAGAATGCGCGTGCCCATGTACACCTGGACGCCCATGATCTGCACGTTCGCGTGCCGGGAAACCAGATCCTCGGCGGCGAACAACTGCTCCTCGTCAATGCCGAACTGACGGGGTTTTCCGCCCATGGTCAGCCCGGATCCCTTGACCGCGAAGCTCGGATTGACCCGCAACGCCACCCGCGCTCGAACCCCGCGCGCTCCGGCGAGCCGGTCGATCAAGGCCAGCTCGCCGAAGGATTCGCAGACAATCGCCGCGATGTCCTCGTCCAGACAGGCTTCGAGTTCGGCCTGACTCTTGCCGGGACCAAGGAAAATGATGTCGCGCGGTTCGACGCCAGCACGGCGTGCGGTGCGCAGCTCGGCGAGGCTCGACACCTCGGCGCGGGCCCCATTGTCGTGCAGCACAGCGAGAATCGACACGTTCGGGTTCGACTTCAGCGAGAAGAAAACCTCCATGCTGGCGTGCAGTTCCCGCCGCAGCCGGGACATCCGCCCGGCCAGTTCGCCGCCGTCGTAGACGAACAGCGGGGTGCCGTAACGGTCCGCCAGTTCGGTGATCCCGACGCCCTCGATCTCGAGTTCCGTACTCATCAGGTTCTGCTCCCTAGTGTTCGAAGACCATCGCGGAAAACGTCGAGCCGAGGCCGACCGAAACCATCAGGTAGCGCTCGCCCGGGTTCAGCAGCCCGAGGCAAGTCGCGGTGTGGTAGTTGAGAAACGGGTCCGCGCAGAAGCAATGACCGGTGCGTGGGACGTTGCCGAGGAAGATCTTTTTGCGCGGCACCTCCATCGCTTCGGCCGCGCGGATCCACGAAACTTTGTTGACGTTGTGCGGAAGCACGAGCGCGAGATCGCTTGCCGCGCACCCGGCGGCTTCGAGCGCGGCGCGGGTGACGTCGCCCAGCGCGTCCGGATAGATCTGCCGGAAGACCTTGTTCTGCTCTTCGTTCGTGATGACCTCGCCGCCCGGCCCGCCGAGCGTCGTCGTCGCGTAGCCGAGCAGCCGATCCCGTTGCCCGCCAGGGGCGACCAGTACCGCGGCCGTCCCCTCGCCCATCACCGCGACGTCCGGGATCATCTGCGCGGCCGGCGTGAAAGCCTTCTCCCCGGCGAGAATCAACGCCAGCGCGTCGGGGTCGCCGTCCTGTTCGAGCAGCGCACCGGCGAGGTCGAGAGCGAGCAGCCCGGACGCGCACGCGTGATCGGTGACGGTGAAAGCCAGCGCGTTCCGGAGTCCCAGCCGCTGCCGCACTTCGGCCAGCGGATCGAGCGGAAACGGCGACGCCGCGGGCACTGTCTTGGGCCGCAGCACGTACCGGACGCGCTCCTCCACCCCGGCGAACCCGTCGAGCTTCGCGACCGCGCCGAGCAGCATCTCGGCCTCGGATTCGGGTGACCGGCAGACCTCGGACAACCCGTAGATGCGATGCAGCCTGCGCAACTGGGCGTCGGTGAGGTCGAGTTCGTCCTGCAGCGACGCGATCGGCACCGCGGCGGGCAGATAACTGGACACAGACATCAGGCACGTCACCCCGACAGAGTCGCAACCGCCACTGACGCGACGCTGACGCGCGGCTTTCAGGCCGGTTCGCTCACCACAGCGCGACGGCGGTGAGCACATGCACCGCACCCACCACGGAGCTTCCCGCGATCATGCCCCGTTCCCCGCGGAAAACTCCGATGCCGACGTCCCCCGCCTGCGCGGCCGCCGCCGCGAGCAGGACCACCGCGCCGACTGGTCCAGACCAGAGCAGCGGCACCACCGCGGCCGCACCACCCAGCGGCACGGCTCTCACCGCATACATCCAGCCGTAGAACTTCTCGCCGCTCGTCGGCGCTTCACTGCGGCTCAACGCCGCCGGTCGCACTGCCGCGACCACCGCGAAAGCGACGCCGACCACCGCGAGCACGGCATTGGCCATCACCAGGACGATCATCATTACCTCACTCATCAACTATTCACAGATTGAACTGTTCACGGATGATAGAGTACCCGCGTGGCGACCAACAGTTCTTTGCCCGAGACCTCGGCGTTCCGGCTCATGGTGCTCGGCACCGACTTGGCCAACGACTTCGCCGAGCACCTCCGCGAAACCGGCCTGACGCCCAAACACCTCGGGACGCTCGCCATGGTCGAACAGGGTTTTGCCCGGACCCAGGACGACATCGCGCGACTCATGCGGGTGAGTCCCAGCCTGGTCGTCCGGCTGGCGGACCAGCTGGAGCAGCGCGACTTGATCGAGCGGCGGCGAGACCCGGACAACCGGCGCAAGCACATCCTCACCGTCACCGAGGAAGGGAAATCCCTGCTGGCCGAGATGGGTTCGCTCGCGGCGGCCGTCGACAACGAACTGGCCGAGCGGCTCGGCCAGCGCCTCAGCGGACGGCTGGACGAGGCGCTCGCGCAGCTGATGGGCAAGCTCATGGAGGACCGGCAGCGCCCCCGGTGATCAGCGGGATCCCGCTAGTCCGGCTACCGTCGGAAGCATGCGTGCACTGGTAGCCGGAGCCTCGGGGTTCGTCGGCAGCCGGCTGTGCCCGGCGCTGGAAGAAGCCGGGCACCACGTGCTCGCCATGACCCGCCGTCCGGAGAACTACCGCGGGGCGGGCGAGCCGGTCCACGGCGACGTCGCCGACATCGGTTCCCTGCGGGACGCGCTCAAGAACGTCGAAGTCGCCTACTACCTGGTGCATTCCCTGGACAGCACCGACTTCCAGCAACGCGACGCCAACGCCGCCCGCGCGTTCGCCCGGGCCGCTGCCGAGGCGGGGGTGCGCCGGATCGTCTACCTCGGCGGTCTCGGCGACGACGGCGATTCGCTGTCCGAACATCTGGCCAGCAGGCGCGAGGTCGAACGGCTGCTGGCGGAGACCGGCGTGCCGGTGACCGTGTTGCGCGCGGGGATCGTCATCGGGCACGGCGGCACCTCGTGGGAGCTGACCCGCCAGCTCGTCGAACGACTGCCCGCCATGATCACGCCGCGCTGGGTCGGCACGCGCACCCAGCCGATCGCGCTCGCCGACGTCGTCCGCTATCTCGCCGGTGTGCTGGAGCATCCCGAGACCGAGGGCCGGACGTTCGACATCGGCGGCCCCGAGGTGCTGACCTACCGGGAGATGCTGCAGCGCGTCGCGGTCATCGAGGGCAGGATGCTGGCGATTGTGCCGGTCCCGCTGCTTTCGCCCCGGCTGTCGTCCTACTGGCTTTCGCTGGTCACCGACATCGACGCCACGACCGGGCGCGCGCTGATCGACTCGATGGGCAACGAGGTCGTCGTCCGCGACGACGCGATCCGCCGGATCGTCGAGTTCGAGCCGCTGGGCTACAACGACGCCGTGCTGCAAGCACTCGGCGAACGCGCGCGGCGGCGGGCCAGGTGAAGACGTTCCTGAAAGCGGTGACCGCGGCGGGTTCCGGGCTCCTGGGCGCGTCGCTGGCCAGCAAACCCGGGTCGCGGCGGTTCCACGTCCTGACCGCGTCGGTCGCGGCGACCTGGTTCGCCGGTGCGCGGGCCGCGGGACCTGTGTCACGGGGCCGTCCGGACGTCGTGCAGCCGGTGCTGGCAGGCGCGGGCGCGTTCGGAGCGTTCTACGGTTGCGCACTGGTCGCTCGCCGGATTCCGTTGCTGCGCCGGGCAATCACCGGCGTGCTCAGCCACGCCCACCACGGTTCGACGCCGACCGTGGTGACGACTGCGCTCGTAACCGGTGCCGCTGAAGAGGTTTTCTTCCGCGGTGCGCTTTACGACGCGTTCGGCGCGCGAGAATCGACCGCGATCTACGTGCTTTCCACGACGGCGACGCGGAATCCAGCGTTGGTGCTGGCGTCAGCGACGATGGGGACTCTCTTTACGCTGCAACGCCGTCGGAGCGGCGGCGTGCAGGCACCGTTGCTGACGCACCTGACCTGGTCTGCCCTGATGATCGGCTTCCTGCCCCGGCTTTTCCCGCCTCAGTCCAGCTCGGGTGGAGTGGGTCCGTAGGCATTGGCGCGGGCAGCGCGAGCGCGAGCGCCGGGAATGCCGGTGAGCAACCGCAGCAACCGATACGGCGGAGCGGCCGGACGACCACGCTCCCGCGCACGGGCGGCGCGTTGTTCCAGCCGGACTTGCTGTGCCTGCACCTGCCGGATCGCGGGCTCACGCTCGGCCTGAATCCGCGCGAGCGCGGCATCGGACCGATCCCGTACGAGGTGATTGGCCGCGGCGACGGCGTCCTGGACCGCCATGAGGATTCCGTTGCCCCCGACCGGCGAAATAACGTGCGCGGCGTCGCCGATGAGCAGCAGACCCGGACGCCACCAGCGCTCCACCCGCGAGATGTCGACCGACAGCAGGGTCGTCTGGCCGAAATCGGTCAGCAGGTCGGCGCGGTCGGCCAGCCACGGCACATGCTCGGCGAGGAACGTCCGGATCGGACCGACGCCGCGCTCGCGGGCCTCGGCGTATCCGCCCTTGGGCAGGCTGTATCCCACCTGCCAGCCGTTCGTCCCGGCGAGCAGGCCGACGTAGTGGTCCCGCCCGAAGAAGAGATCCACGTCGGCGTCCGGCGGATCCTCGGGACGGTGCGGCAGCCGGAACCACAGCAGGTCGGTGGTGGCCCCGAGGGAGCGGGCCGGAGCGTCAGCCAGTCGGCGGATCCGGGAAAACCGGCCGTCCGCACCGACCACCAGCGAGGCGGGCAAGTCGTGGGTTCCGGCGTCGTCGCGGTATCGGACGCCGGTGACGCGGCCGTCGCGAATCAGCTCGACAACCTTGGCTCCGGTACGCACTTTCGCGCTAGGCAGCGCGGCGGTTTCTTTGGCAAGGAAGTCGAGGAATCGCGCCTGCGGCATCAGCGCGACGTAGTTGTACGGCGAGGCGAGCTTGCCATAGTCCGCGGTGGTGATCGATCCGGCCGGGGTGTGGAAGCGGAAGAACCGTGCTTTGTGGTGCGGCAGGGCGAGCAGCCGGTCGGCCAGGCCGAGGCGGTCGAGGAGTTCGAGGGTGTAGGGATGCAGCGAATCGCCGCGGAAGTCGCGATCGAAGTCGCCGTGCGCTTCCAGCAGCGTGACGGGAATTCCGGCCCGGCCGAGCAGATAGGCGAGCATCATCCCGCCCGGCCCGCCGCCTGCGACGACCACGGGGTCCGTCACGCGTCACTCGTTTCGAGGCGGAACACGGCGATCGAATCCAGGTGCTCGGCGATCTCAGCCGCCGACGCACCGGGACCGACCGGGAACGCGGCGAGCGCCCACGGAGCCTGTACCGCGGCCAGATAAGCCGAGATCACCGACACCGCCTCGTCGCCGTTCACCGGTTGCGCGCGCACGCTTTCGCTGTGGTCGCCAGCTCGGACGCGACAAGCCGGAGCCGCGGCGAGATTGCGCACCCAATCGCGGTTCGCGTCCGGTGACACGAGGTAGCGGCCGCCGCCGAGCCGGAGCACTCCGAGCGGCGTCTGCCGGATTCGGCCGCTGCGGCGTCCGGTCGTCTCGAGCACGCGCAACCCGTAGCCGCCGTCGGGCACCGGCCGCGGATCGGCGGCGAGCAGCTTCCGCACCATCTCGGCGTTGACCTCAGCGAATTCGCTAGATTTTCTAGCCATGTCGCCCAGCGTACCGCTTACCTAGAACTTCTAGCTACCATTCCGCCGTGGCGGACGAACGAGCGGCGCGGGACGTCTCCCTGGCAGTGCGGCGGCTGCTGCAAGCGGGCCGGGGCATGCAGGCGGCTTTGGCGCGCCGGCTGTCGCTGCGGGTCACCGACGTGCAGGCGATCGACCAGGTGGTTTCCAGCCCCGAGCCGATCGGACCGGGCGAACTGGGCAACCGGCTCGGCATCACCTCGGCGTCGGCGACGGTGCTGGTCGACCGCCTCGCCGCCGCCGGGCATCTGGCCCGCGCCGCCGATCCGGCCGACCGGCGGCGCGTCCACCTCCAGGCCACCGACCATGCCCGCGAGGACGTCCGCGCCGCGCTGACCCCGCTGCTCGCCGAGATCGAGACCATCACCAACCGGCTCGACCCCGAGCACGTCCCCGTCGTGCTGTCATTCCTCGACGATGTCGCAGCCGCGATGCGCGCCTACGACCATCAGCCCTGAACCGACTGCTCGAACCGCCGCTTCGTCACCACAGTCCAACCGATCAGCCCCGCGAACGCGACGATCAGCAGCGCCTGCGAGAGAGCAGCCGCCGTGTCGAACGGCAGCGCGTACACGCCCACGATGCGCAGCACCGAATCAGCGGTCAGCCCAACGCCCCACACCAGTGAGATCTGGTACCAGCGCCGCCGCAGGGTCTCGTCCTGTGCGGTGGCGTCGAATTCACGCTGCCGAGCACCGCCCGCCGAATGCGCGAGGCGCCGCGCCGCGTAGTAGGCGAGAGGGCGACCGAGCACGCAGCTGCCGAGCAATGCCGCTCCAGCGCAGAAAGTGGTCACCGATTCCTTCGCCAGCAGGAAGCGCGGATCACCGGTCAGGAAGCTCAGCCCTAGGCCCAGGCCAAAAAGCAGCATGAGAAACGACGAGAACAAGTCGATCCGGCGCTGCGCCACTGCGACCCAGATGGTCCGCAGTCCGGCGACGATCGTGCCGGCCAGCAGCGACACGTACGCACTCGCGCCGAGCAGGTTGGCCGCGTAGTAGACGACGACGGACAAACCGACGTCCAGGAACATCGTGGTGATCATCGTGCGGGTGGACTTGGTCATGCCGGGCTCCCCGTTTTCGGCTTGATTGCTGGGATTCGCCAGAAAACGCTACGGTCGCCGCCGCCCGCCGTCTTGCGGCTGCGGGGGTATCCCGGGTGGAGAAACACCGGCTCGGGTGGAGGGATTTCTCCACCCGGAGTTACCCCGCGCACCGCACGACTCCGGGGCCGTTCCGCCGTAGTTTTCTCGGCATCGGAACGGATGCGAAAGGCAGGAACAACCCATGAGCGGACCCGTGGAGATCGTCCTGATCGTGGCTGCGATCGGCTATCTGATGGTGCGGCGGCTGATCGGCGAACCCGCGCAGGCCAAGCAGATGCTCATCCTGCCCGCGGTGTTGTCCGTCGTCGGTCTCAGCACGTTGTCCGGCGAGGTGAAGACGCCCGCCTCGATGGTCTTCCTCGTCGGGACCGCGGCGATCAGCGTCGTCCTCGGCGTCCTGCGCGGGATGAGCGTCCGGATCTCCCGGCGCGACGGCACCGCCTTCGTCCGCTACACCGCGGTCACCGTCGCGCTGTGGGTGGCGAACATCGTGGTCAAGATCGGCGTGAACGTCGCGCTCGACGCGTTCGCCCCGCAGGACGCCGGCGGCGTCTCCAACAGCATGATGCTCACCATCGGCGTCGGCATCCTCGCCGAAGGGCTGGTCGTGCTCTACCGCGCCCTGCGCGCCGGGCACCAGGTCGTGTGGACCCAGGGCCGCGACGGCGCACCTGCGCAGACGTCTCCGCTGCTGGACAACATCCAGCGCAACCTCAACGGCCGTCCGGCGGAGTGGAACACTCAGTCCGCCCGCGACGCCGCCCCGACGAGGAGGAACCTGGTCCCATGAGCACGCCGGACCAGCGGTCGCTGTCGCTTCTCGGGCAGTACCGGGACGAGCTGATCCAGCCCGTCCTCGTCCTCACCGCCATCGCTTGCACCGCAGTCCAGTGGCCGGACGCGCAGATCGCGTACCGGCCATTGGCCTTGCCGCTGTTCGTGCTCGCCTCGGTCTCCGGGATCGTGTCGCTGCTGCCCTGGACCCGGCTGGCCGAGAGCCGGCAGATCGCCGTGATGAGCGTCTACATGCTGTTCGGCGCGTTGCTCCTGCCGCTGACGCACGGCACGTTCGCGGCGATGTTCCCGTTCGTCGCCGCGTCCGCCTCGGGGGTCAAGCTCGCGTCCCGCCGGGCCGCGGTGACCATCGCGGTCGCCGGCACGGCAGTCGCGGCCGCCGCGACCTGGACGGTCGGCGAGCTGTTGCCGGGCTTCCCGGTGTGGCCGGTGTGGGTGACACTGACCGTGGGTCTGCCGGTCGCTGTCGGCATCTCGCACCACGACCGTCTCGACGCCGTCCGCAACGCGCAGCTCGCCGCCGACGCGGCCCAGCGCGCCCGCGAGTCCGAGGCCCGCGAGGCCGCGCTTGTCGAACGAGGCCGGATCGCGCGCGAAATTCACGACGTTCTCGGTCATTCGCTCTCGGGCATCGCGCTGCAATTGGACATGGCCGATGCACTGCGCGACAGCGGCCGCGACGACGAGGCAGCCGCCGCCGTACGCAAGGCGCGCGCCATCGCCGTCGACTCGATCAACGAAACCCGCCGCGCGGTGCACGCGCTGCGCGAAGACACCTTGCCGCTGTCTGAGACGTTGTGCCAACTTGCCGAACACGCGTCGGCGGAGTTCGTCATCGAGGGCGAAGCCGGGGCGGTCGGCCCGGAGACCACGCACACGATGGTCCGGGCGGCGCAGGAGGCGATGACCAACGCGGCCAAGTACGCGCCGGGCGCGACCCGCAGCCTGCGGCTGGCCTTCACTGCTGATCATGTCAGGCTGACCGTGCACAACGGGCCCGCGACCGAACCGCTGCGCGCCGAACTGGCCGGCGGATCCGGAGTCGGGCTCGTCGGAATGCGCGAACGGGCCGCCCTGCTCGGCGGCTCCCTGCGAGCAGGCCCGGCCGGCGACGGCTGGACCGTGGAACTGGAGCTGCCTCGATGACCGACCGCCCGATCAGCCTCGTTGTCGTCGACGACCAGGCGACCGTCCGCGAGGCGCTCGCGGTCATGCTCGACCTCGCCGAAGACGTCGACGTCGTGGCGACCGCGACCAACGGGGCCGAAGCCGTCGAGGCGGCGCAGCAGCACCGTCCGGACGTGGTGCTGATGGACCTCAACATGCCGGTGCTGGACGGCGTCGGCGCGACCGGGCGCATCCGCGAAACCCAGCCGGGCACCACGGTGCTCGTGCTCACGACGTTCGACGACGACGAATCGATCCTGGCCGCGCTGCAGGCGGGCGCGAGCGGCTACCTGACCAAGGAAGCCGACCGCACCACGATCCTGCACGCCGTGCGCACCGCCGCACAGGGCCAGACCGTGCTCTCGCCCGAGGTGCAGCGGCGGCTTCTCGCGCTGGCCGCCAAACCGGCCCGGCCCGCGGAACCGGATCTCGCGCTGACCGCGCGCGAACGGGAAATCCTCGGCCTGATCGGCGACGGCCTGCGCAATCCGGAAATCGCGGCCGCATTGGTCATCAGCGAGGCCACGGTTAAAACTCACATCAACAACCTTTTCGCCAAAGCCGGTTTCCACTCGCGCGCCGACGCGGTCCGCTACGCGCTCAACTATCAGCACGGCCGGCGCCAGCAATAACTCAATCCGCGCAAGGGTTCTTCACGGTTTCCGCCATGACGCATCGATGCCGCATCCGCGACGCCCCGACCGGACAGCATGGGTCGCGAGGCGCACCACCGAGGTGCGCCCAGGCGCGAAGGAATATTCGTTATGGTTCGATTCACCGGCCCCGGTTCTCTTTGCGAAAGAGCCGCCAAGCCGTTCATCGCCATCGCATTGACTGTCGTCGCGTTGTTCGCGGGCGCGAGCGTCGCCACGGCGGCCCCGGCCGCGCCACCGCGGACCGGAACCCTCAGCTCAGCGGGCTCTCACACGGCGGACCACGCCGTACCGCCGGTATTCACCTGCAACTATTACTCCCGGGCCCCGTTCCACGACGTCGCTCTCAGCTGCGCGGTCCAGTCGGGCGTGATGCGGGTTTACCTCGTCTGCTCGAACAATGCCCAGGTCTACGGCCCCGTCATGTACGCGGGCAACATCTACCGTTTCGTTCTTTCCTGCCCGGGTGTACCGGTGCGAACGATTAACTGGGAATCCTTGGGTTAGCCCGGAAACGTCCGGGGGCGGCCATCCGGCGGGCCGCCCCCGGACGCGTTCCCGGTCCGCTTGGCCGAAACTGCTCGCCCGTAGCGCCGCAGATCCGCCGTCGCCATTGCAAGACCCGGGCAACGGCGGCTAGACACAACAGGTCTTGGTCCGGCGACCGGCTCACGGGTGATCACGATGACGGTACGATTCCGTCTGCTCGGCCCTGTTGGCGTGACAGTGGACGACCGCGCGATCGCACTCGGCCATCAGCAATTGCGCTGCATGGCGGCGGTGTTGCTGATCGAGGCCAACCAGACGGTCTCGATGGACGAACTCATCGACCGGGTCTGGCCCGAAGGCGCGCTCCCCCGGCAGCCGCGCCGGGCGGTGCAGCACAACATTCCGTTGCTGCGCAAGGTGCTCGCTCCGATTCCGGAGGTCGCGCTCACCCGCAACGGCTGCGGTTACCGGCTTTCCGTCGAACCGGACGCGATCGACCTGCACCGTTTCCACGCGCTGCTGGAACAAGCTCGCACCGACTCCCGTGCTGACCAGATCGCCGCGACCGCCCTGGAACAAGCGCTGTCCTTGTGGCAAGGCAAGCCTTTCTCCGATCTCGCCGCCGCGGCCGACATCCCGTGGCTGTGTTCGCTGCGCGCCGCGCTGACCGCGCACCAGCGGACCGCGCGCCTCGATCTGACCGACATCCGGCTGCGCCAAGGCAAACACGCCGAACTGCTCGCCGAACTGGCCGCCGACACCGCGAGCCATCCGTTCGACGAACGCCTCGCCGGGCAGTACCTGCTGGCCCTCTACCGCAGCCGCCGCCAAGCCGAGGCGCTGCAGCATTACCATCGCCTGCAACGTGTTCTGGCCGACGAACTCGGCACCGATCCCAGCCGTCCGCTCCGGCAATTGCACGAGCAGATCCTCGCCGCCGACCCCGCGCTGGCCGCGCCCGCGCCGGAACAGCCGACCAGGCCCTCGGTCCCCCGGCAACTGCCGTGCCCGCCCCGGCGGTTCGCCGGCCGCAGCGGCGAACTCGTCCAACTGGACCGGCACATGGACCTGGCGGGCACGGTCGCGATCGGCGGCACCGGCGGAATCGGCAAAACCTGGCTGGCGCTGCACTGGGCGCACCAGCGGCTCAGCCGGTTCCCGGACGGGCAACTGCACGTCGACCTGCACGGTTTCGATCCGACCGGGCAGCCCGTGGCCGCCGCGGAGGCAGTGCGCGGCTTCCTGGACGCGCTCGGCGTCGTCCCCTCCGCGGTCCCCGTCGACCTGGAAGCGCAAATCGGGCTCTACCGCAGCCTGCTCTCCGGGAAACGGATGCTGCTCGTGCTGGACAACGCCCGCGACATCGACCAGGTCACGCCCCTGCTGCCGGGCACTCCCACCTGCACCGTCCTCATCACCAGCCGCCGCCATCTGGTCGGCCTCGCCGCGCTGTACGGCGTCCACCTGCTCAACCTGGACGTCCTGCCCGACTCCGACGCCCGCGAACTCCTCGCCGGGCATCTCGGCCCGGAGCGGTTGGCCGCTGAACCGGACACGGTCGCCGATCTGCTCGCGATGTGCGCCGGACTGCCGCTGGCAGTGCGGATCGTGGCCGCCCGCGCCCAGCACCACCCGACGTTCCCGCTGGCAGTCCTTGCCGAGGAACTGCGCGACGCCTCCGCCCGCTTGGACGGCCTGAACGCCGGTGGCCTGCGCGTGAATCTGCGGGCGGTGCTGTCCTGGTCGGTCCGCGCGCTGAGTCCGCAAGCGACGCGACTCTTCGGTTTGCTGGGCATCGCTCCCGGCCCGGACATTAGCCTGGCCGCCGCCGAAGCGTTGGTGGCGCTTCCCGCTGCCCAGCTGCGAACGGTCCTGCGCGAATTGGAGATCGCTTCCCTGGTGCAGCAACACGTTCCGGGCCGGTATCGGATGCATGACCTGATCCGTCTCTACGCCAGCGAGACCGCCCAGCACGCCCTCGCCGAAGACGCGCGCGACGCGGCTTTGCGGCGGATCCTGTACTTCTACACGCACACCGCCCACGCCGCCGACCGGCTGCTGAACCCGCGCCAGGACTCGGTCCCGCTCGATCCGCCCGCACCGGACGTCGCGCTCCATCCGCTGCCCGACGCGCTGGCGGCTTTGGCCTGGTGCAACACCGAACACGCCTGCCTGCTCGCCGCCCAGCACACCGCGACCACGCTCGAACGCAACCCCGCCGGCTGGCAACTGGCCTGGGCGCTGGAGACCTTCCACGTCCGACTGTCCCGGCTCTACGACCGCCTCGCCCGATGGCAAGCCCCACCGGACCTCGCTACGGCTCCTCGCCCAGGTAGCGCGTCTGGTCCTTCTGCAGGTTGACCTCCGCCGCGTAATACTCCTCCGCCAGCTGATGCGCCCGCCGCTCGATCAACCCCAACTGGGTCACCAGCTCCTGCCCCGCCTCACCCCGATGCGCGGCGAACCACCGCGGCAGATTGAGATACGTCTGCACCGACAACGGCAAATCCGTCCGCGCCAGCAACAACACCCGATGCTGCAACTCCGGATTCCCCGCCAACCGCCGAGGATCCTCGAGCAGATCCGACAGCATCTCCGCCACCCGCCGCACCGAGTCCATAGTGGACTCCGGAAGCCGACCGGAAGCCGTCTGCACCAAGGTATCCAGCGACGAACGGACCTCAGCCGCCTCCACCGACGGATCCACGACCAGCCGCACCTTCTCCGGTGGGCCGAGCAGCGCGCCCGCGGCATACAACACGACCAGGACCACGAACATCAGCCACAATGGACCGATCACGCCGAGCACGTACAGCAGCAGCCCGGCCAGCGCGCCGACGCAGCCGAAGAGGTTCTTGGTGGAGCCGAACCAGCGTCTCATTGGTACCCGCGAATCTCCTGGAACACGCTGGACAGCTGCACGTTCCTGGCGTCGAAGACCTTGCCGCCGGTCAGTGCGGCGACCTGGCCGAGTTCGTCGCCGCTGCCCTCGCCGAACAGGACCGTGAACACCGGGATCTGCCGCATCGTCGGCGGCAGCGAGCCGAACGCCGCCTTGAACGCGGCGAGGTCGGAGCCGTTCTCGTTCTGGCCGTCGGTCATCAGCACGATCGAGTTGAACCGGTCCGGATCCTTCGCGACGAGCGGCTCCAGCACCTGGTACCCGTGCTGCAAGGTGTCGTAGATGGCGGTGCCGCCGTTAGCCGTCAGGCCGCCGACGTAGTCCTTGATCTTCGCCAGTTCGGGCTGCGGATACTGCTCGGGCACGGTGAACGTCGTCGGCATCCCCGGCTGGGTGTTGAACGGCAGCATCGTGACCTCTTCCCGGCTGCGGAACTGCCGGTATCGGCCGACCAGCGAACTGTCCGCGCCGGTGAGCCCGGACAACGCCGAACGCAGCGCCTCGATCCGGCCGTCTCGCATAGACCCCGACGTGTCCAGCAGGTACAACGTCCGCGACGGGCGGCGGATTTTGCTGAAGTAGGCGGAAAGCAAAGCATCGACGGCCTGCTGCGTCGCCGGGAAAGGCAGCTCGACCAAGTCGTGCGAAGCGAACTGCTGCCCGAGCTGAACGCCGGGGAGGGCTGGTCGGCGCTGCGTAGTGGTCATGATCCGGCGCTGCACATCGGGCGTGCGCAGGTAGTCCGAAAGCTTCTGATGCGCCGTGCGCGCGGCGTCGCTCGCGCCATTGAGCAAGGTGAGCGGGTAATCGGCGGTGACGACGCCGTCCGTCGGGTAGATGAGCGTCAGTGGCTGCGGCAGCTTGCCCGAGGCGTTCAACGACAGCAGGACGGACTCGTAGTTGACCAGCCCGTCGACCTTCTGCCCCGGGTCCTGCCCGGTCGCGCGCTTCTGGAAGGCATCGGACAGCCAGCCCGAAGAGCCCGCCGACATCTGCTGTGCGCTGAAGAACTGCGTGAGCTGCGGCGTGACCGTCTCGATCTGTTTCGCATCGATCGCCGCGCCCGCACCGGCGAGCGCCGAAGCGACCCCGACGAGCGCGGAGAATCCGGAGTTCGACGCCGACGGGTCGGTCATCCCGTAGCTGAACTCCTTCTTCCCGGCCGCCACCGCGATGTCGCCCCAGGTCGGCGCCTTCTTGTCCCAGCCAAGCCGCTGCGCGACCGGTGCCGAGAGCCCGAGCACCACCGGCGAACGCATGATCTTCGCCTGGTTGCCGAGCCGCTTGCTCGCGTCGGGAATGCCTGCCGGGTAACGGTTCGAGGAGAACCACACCGCGTCGTACTTCCCGTCGACACTGCCCTTCGCGAGCGCCTCCGCGCCCTCCAGCGTGCCGGTGAAAGTGAACTTGACCTGCACCCCGGTCGCCTTCGCCGCCTCGTCGAGGACCGGCTGCAGATCGGCCAGCTCGCTGCCCGCGAACACCCGCAACGTGCCCGCCGCGGGCTGGCCCGGATCGGTCGGCTCCGCCGCCGAACAGCCGGCCATCAGCAGCGCGGCGGCCAGCGCCAGTACGCCGAGTCTTCTCACAGCTCCCCCTCGTGCGACCGACGCAGCCGATCCTCCGCGCGCCGCAACTCCCCGGACAGAGATTCCACAGTGGACGCCATTCGCGACACAGCTTCGGCCTTGAACCCATCGATCGCGTCGAACGCCGAGTAGATCCGGTCGAACGACTCGCGCAGGGCGTCGACCGCGATCGCCGGGTCGCTCGAGGCTTTGCGGATTTCCTCGCTCTGCGACTGCAACAGCTCCGCGTTCGCCCGCAGCAGGCCGTTCGTGGTCGCCTGCAGCGCGTTTACCTCGTCGAGCACGTCACGCTGGTTGGCCAACGCCGCGCTCACCAGCATCGCGACGCGCAGCGCGGAAACCGTCGTGGTCGCCGCCCGCTCGACGCCGCGGATCAGCTCATCGTTGGTACGCCGCACCAAATCGAGCGCGAGATACCCCTGTGCGCTCACGGCCAGCTGCGTCAGCACGTCCTGATGCCGCTGGCGGATCGGATACAACAGATCGGCGCGCAAAGCGTTGGCGTGCGCGGGATCCGTCAGGTCGAAGACGCCCGCCTGCCGATCAATCGCCCCGTCGACGGCTTCAGCGAACGCAGCGGCCTCGGCCAGTTTGCCGAGCGTCGCCCAGAGCCGCTCGCGTTCGCCCTTGATCGCCGCGTTGTCGCGCCGCAGCACGTCCTGCCGCACGCGCAACTCGCGGACCAGCGCGTTCACCGGCTCATTCGCCGCCCGATACCGATCGAGCGCCCGCTTCGCGCTGGCTGCGGCCGGGAAGATCCCGAGCAGTTTGCGCCCAGTGATCGGCAGCTTCGCCGGATCGAGTTCCGCGACCGTACGGCGCAGCTCGGTCAGACTCGTCGTCACTTCCTGCTGCGGCGAACGAGCAGCGTCGAGTGCCTTGGTCGACCGGTCGAGCATCGTGCCCGCGACCGTCGCCGCCGTGCGCATGTCCGCCTCGCCGACCGCGAGAATCTCGTCAAGCAACGCGGTGAACTCGGGTGATGTGACGTCGAGCGCTTCGAGCCGCGCGGCGAATTCGTCGGCCCGCTGGGAAATCTCGGCCCGGGTGTCGTCGCCGAGCGTGATCAGCCCGGCAGCGCGTTCCACGGGCACCGCCGCCACCGGTTCGGGCGGGGTGAGAGTGAATTCGTCCATCAGTACTGCTTCTGGATCGCGTCGAGCATGCGTTCCAAGGTCTCGAAACTCGGCGGCTCGACGGCGTCGACGAGTTCGCCGGGCACCTTGGCCTGCGCGGCGACCTCGCGGAACACCTGCGGATTCGTCGTGCGGAACCCGAAGGCGGCGGCGAGCTTGCCGAGTTCCGGATCCGTCGACAGCGCCTGGCCGACCTTGTTTCCGTTGGCGGAGAACGGAACGAGGGTATGCTTGGAATACACCGTCGGCGCCGTGTACAGCATCCGCATGTCCGGACGAATCGAGCCGTCGTTGCGCAGCACGCGGTCGACGTACTGCGATTCGTAGATCAACGCGAGCGGCGTCTTGCCCATCCCCGCCGACAGGTAGTCCTCGAACGGCCCCTCAGTGCTGTTCTGGGTATATCCCTGGTCCAGGAACAACTTCGCGACCTGCGGAAGGACCTTCGCCTCCTGGTCCGGACTGGATACGACGTTGTTCCCGTTGGCCACGAACGAAACGATCGACAGATACATCGCCGCGGAGTTGGACTCGCGCGGGTCGGTAGTGGTCACGAGGACGTTCTTGCGCACCGGGTAGGCCGTGTTGTTCGGCAGCTGATCCCAGCGGGTGCCCGCGAGCTGCAGGTACTTCGCGATGTCGAGCACCTGGTATTCGCCCGCGCCTTTGTGCACCACGCCGTTGCCGCTCAGCAGCTGCACGATGGGCTCGAACGTCGCGACCGCCATCGGCGACTGGAACGGCGTATAGACCGTCGTGACTCTCTTGTCGCGCTGGATCTTCTGCGCCGCTGGCGACGACGAGGGAAACGCGAACTCGTACTTCCCGAGGTCCACGCTCGTCGCGATCTGCCGCGATCCCGCGGTGTCGACCTCGACCTTCAGCCCCTGTTTGGCGAACGCGTCCACTACGCGCTGATCAGTGAAGAAGGCCTGCTTCTCCGACCCGATCACCCCGCGCACAACGGTAATTCCGCCGCCAGCCGCGGAGTCGTCGCCGGACCGCCCCCAGACGACCACCCCCGCCACGGCGAGCACCAAAACCACAGCCAGCCCGATCGACAACCGGCGCTTCACGAACCCTCCCCCACGTCACCTCGAATCCTTCAGCTTTTGACGCGCGGCACGGGGATTTCGGCGTGAACGGTCGATGAACAACCGGGGTCGTTGGTGGCGCGGTGGCGGGATCCGTCTGGTGGCAGGGATTTTCTTACGCCGGGAGGTCGTCGAGGCTGATCCGGAACCAGTCGTCTCCGGTCACGAGGTGCAGGTCCGCGCCCCGCCCGAAGACGCGAGCCTGCCGCGGCACCTCGTGCCCATCGGGCAGGACGAGCCGGTACTCGCCGGTGATCCGGAACTGGCCGTCGTCCAGGACCCCGGTCACCAGCCGATCCCGCAACGGCTCGTGACCACTGCACAACGCGACCCGGGAACCCCGCGCCGCCAAGGCATAGGCATAGGAGCCGCGGATCTCGTTGCGCCACCCGGTCACGCCGCCGCCGCGAATCCGGACGACGGCGAAGTCTGTGTAGCCGCACGCCCAGGCAGTGTCGCCGTCGACGTTGAGCGCGTAACAGTCCAGGATGTGCCCCCAGGCCACCCCAGCGGAGTTGGGATAGTGCCATTCCTCAGCCAAGCCGGCCGAGAACCGCACCAGCCCGCTCCGGCCGATCGGCGGCGCAGCGCCGTCCTCGCCCCAGCCGTTCGAGCCGAGGACGCCTTCATCGAAGTAGCCGACCCAGGTCTCGCCGCTCCGCGTGGTCTGCACGTGCTGGATGCCGTCGCCGAAGGTCTGCTCGGCCACCGCTTCGCCGTCAGCGTCGTAGACGATCGCGTTGCGATCCGGGTTTTCCGGCCGCCACGCGCACCGCGGACCGACCACCAGCACGCGACCATCCGGCAACGGCTGCACCTGCGGAGACGCGAGCCGAAGATCAGGAATCCGCGCGGCGACCGCCATCTCCGGCAGGTGCACGGTCACCCGTACCGGCGTCGGCCGCGATTCCGGCGCGCGCGGAAACCTCACCGGCTGGTTCTCCGGGCCCGACCACAACGCATCAGCTCGCCGAACGGCCCGATCGACTCCGAAATCCGCACGTCCCCCTGCCGCGGCGGCACGATTCGCGCATGATGCCAGACAGGAACGGTCGGCAGCGCCAAGACGGTCGCCCGGCGTTCCGCGTTCCTCCGCTCCCACTCCCGCACCGGGATATCCGACCACGCCGACGCCCGCTCGCTCCACCGCATATCGTCCGCGTATCGGAAACCGCATACGTGCTGGCAACATCGTCCTGCCTTGACTGGCACGCATGACCTACCGCGAACCGGCACGCGCTGCGGGGCTTCGGGCGCTGGTTCCGGCGGCCGGCATCACGATCTACGGGTGCGGGCCCGACGAAGCCGCCCTGGTTCGGGAGGCGGTGTCTCGTTTGGGGGTGACACCGGCTGTCACCTCGGCGGCGTTGTCCGAAGCCAACGTCGGGCTCGCCGCCGGGAATCGGTGCGTCAGTGTCAGTCACAAGACCCGCATCACCAACGCTGCTCTGCGCGCGCTCGGCGAGGTCGGCGTCAAGTATCTCTCCACGCGGAGCATCGGGTGCAATCATCTCGACGTCGCGTACGCCGAGAAGATCGGGATCACCGTCGAAAACGTCGCGTACTCGCCCGACAGCGTCGCCGATTACACACTCATGTTGATGCTGATGGCGATCCGCAACGCGAAATCTCTCATCCGCCGGGCGGACGCACACGATTACCGGTTAAGCGATCTTCCGGGAAAAGAACTGCGCGACCTCACCGTCGGCGTCATCGGAACCGGACGGATCGGCGCGGCGGTCATCGACCGGCTGTGGGGATTCGGCGGCCAGAAGCTGGCCTACGACCTTCGTCCGCGGACGTCGGCGGATTACGTTCCCCTCGACGATTTGCTGCGGCAGAGCGACATCATCACCCTCCACACCCCGCTCACGCCCGAGACCCGCCATCTGCTGAACCGCCAGCGGATCGCGCAGCTGAAGCCAGGGGCGATCGTCGTCAACACCGGGCGCGGCGGGCTGATCGACACCGAAGCCCTTCTGTCCGCGCTGGAAAGCGGCAGGCTGGGCGGCGCGGCATTAGACGTCCTGGAAGGCGAGGAAGGGATGTTCTACGCCGATTGCCGCCGGAAACCGATCGAGAACACGAATCTGGCGCGGCTGCAGGAACTGCCGAACGTGCTGATCAGCCCGCACACCGCGTACTACACCGACCACGCGTTGCGCGACGCGGTGGAAAACAGTCTCCTCAACTGCCTGAATTTCGAAAGCTGGACGAACCATGACTAAGCTCAAGGTCGGCGTCATCTTCGGGGGAATCTCCGAGGAACACCCCGTCTCGGTCAAATCCGCGCGCGAGGTCGAGAAGAACCTCGACCCGGAAAAGTACGAACCGTACTGGATCGGGATCGCCAAGGACGGCTCCTGGAAGCTGTGCGACGGCCCCGGCGAAGCGTGGGAGGACGGCGGACGCCCGGCGATGCTCTCGCCGGACCGCAGCGTCCACGGGCTGCTCGTCGAGAACCAGGGGAAATACGAACCGGTCCGGCTGGACGTGGTGCTCCCGGTGCTGCACGGCAAGCTCGGCGAAGACGGCGCGATGCAGGGCCTCCTGGAGCTGTCCGGAATCCCGTACGCGGGCTGCGACGTGCAGAGTTCCGCGCTGTGCATGGACAAATCCCTCGCGTACCTGGTCGTCGACAGCGCGGGCATCGCGACGCCGAACTTCTGGGCCGGGACCGCGGACGAGAAAGTCGACGCCAGCAAGTTCGCCTACCCCGTCTTCGTGAAACCGGCCCGGTCCGGTTCGTCGTTCGGCGTCACCAAGGTTTCCCGCGAAGAGGACTTGCCGGGCGCGATCGCTGAAGCGGCACAGTTCGATTCCAAGGTGCTGATCGAGGAAGCGGTCGAAGGCAGCGAGGTGGGCTGCGCGGTTCTGGGCAACGGCGCAGAACTGACGGTCGGCGAACCAGACCAGATCCGGCTGTCGCACGGCTTCTTCAAGATCCACCAGGAAGACAACCCCGAAAGCGGCTCCGAGAACTCGACCATCCTCGTCCCCGCGGACATCTCCGGCCAGGCGCGCGCCCGTGTGCAGGCGACCGCCCAGACCATCTACCGCGCGCTGGGCTGCCAGGGCCTCGCCCGGGTCGACCTGTTCCTGCTCGAAGACGGCACCGCCATGCTGAATGAGGTCAACACTTTCCCCGGCCTGACCTCCTACAGCCGGTACCCGCGGATGATGGCGGCGGCCGGGGTGTCGTTCCCCGAAATGCTCGACCGGATAGTGTCGCTCGCGTTGGCCGGGACCTCCCGATGAAGCACGGTTTCGCCTTCCTGGATGAGGCCGCGCCCGGGATCCGCTGGGACGCCAAGTACGCCACCTGGGACAACTTCACCGGCAAACCCGTCGACGGCTACCTGGTGAACCGGATCGTCGGCACCCACGCCTTGTGCACCGCCCTTCAAAGCGCCCAAGACAAAGCCGCGACGCTCGGCTTCGGCCTGCTGATCTGGGACGGCTACCGGCCGCAGCGCGCCGTGGACTGCTTCCTGCGCTGGGCGAAGCAGCCCGAAGACGGCCGCAAGAAACACCAGCACTACCCGAACCTCAACCGGTCGCAGATGTTCGAAAACGGCTACGTGGCAGCAAAATCCGGCCACACCCGAGGAAGCACAGTGGACTTGACGCTGTACCGCCTGGACACCGGCGAGCTTCTCCCCATGGGCGGCGGCTTCGACCTGATGGACGCCGTCTCGCACCACAGCGCGCCCAGTATCACCGCAGCAGAGGCGGCAAATCGCCAGCACCTCCGATCCATTATGGACGATTGCGGTTTCGCCGCCTACGAATCCGAGTGGTGGCACTACACGCTGAAGGACGAGCCGTATCCAGACACGTACTTCGACTTCCTCGTCGCATAGATGGACACCGAAGCACCACGCGTGGTCGTCGCCGGAGGCCATTCCGCCGGGCACATCGAACCCGCGATGAACTTCGCCGACGCACTGCGCCGGCTGGCCCCCGCCGCCGAGGTCACCGCGCTCGGCACCGTCCGCGGCCTCGACACCACGCTCATCCCGGCCCGCGGCTACCCGCTCGAACTCATCCCTCCCGCACCGTTGCCGCGCAAGGTAACCCGCGCCCTCCTGCAGACGCCGTCCCGGTTGCGCGATTCGATCCGCGCCGCCGGGACGGTCCTCGACCAGGTCCAGGCAGACGTCGTCGTGGGCTTCGGCGGCTATGTCGCCGCTCCGGCCTACCTCGCCGCCCGCCAGCGCCGCCTGCCCATCGTCATCCACGAGGCGAACGTCCGCCCCGGCGCGGCCAATCGCCTCGCCGCCCGGATGACAACGCACGTGTACACCGCTTCCCAGGAAGTCCGGCTGAAGCACAGCACCGCGATCGGCATCCCGCTGCGTCCAGCGATCACCGGACTCGACCGCCCCGCAACCCGCGAAGCAGCCCGACAGAAGTTCGGCCTCCACCTCGACGGTCCAGTGCTGCTGGTCACCGGCGGCTCGCAAGGCGCCACCGCGATCAACGCCGCCGTCTCCGGCGCAGCTGAACCGCTAAAAGCAGCCGGGGTCCAAGTCCTGCACATCACCGGCCGCCAGCACACCGTCGAAGCGGGCGACCCGTCGTATGTAGTCCTGCCGTACATCGACGAAATGCACTACGCCTACGCCGCGGCCGACTTCGCGATCTGCCGCTCAGGCGCGATGACCTGCGCCGAACTGGCCGCAGTCGGGCTACCGGCCGCGTTCGTCCCGCTCCCGGACCGCGGCGGCGAGCAACGCCTGAACGCCGGACCGGTCGTGGCAGCAGGTGGCGCGCTGCTCGTGAATGACGCCGACCTCACCCCGTCCTGGATCGAAGCCACCCTCATCCCGATCCTTACCGACCCGGCCCGCATCGCGGCGATGTCCGCCCGCGCCTCCGCGACCGGAGCGCCCAACGCCGACACCGTCCTAGCCCGGCACGTCCTGACGATCGCCGAACGACATCGCCCCACCCGGTAGCCGCACCGTCACGCGAAGTCCGCCAGCGGCACCTGGCGCGAGAGAAAGAGTCCCGTCGTGCGCCTGCGCGATGCTCTTCACGATCGCCAGCCCAAGACCGACCCCAGCATGGTCACGACGGATCCGTTCTGTACCACGCTGGAACGGCTCGGTGAACGTCCAGATCTTCTCTGGGCTGACTTCCTCCCCGGTGTTTTCCACGATGAGCGTGCCCGCCGTCGCGGAGGAACTGGCGCGAAGCTGCACGGTCCCGCCTTCCGGCAGGTTGTGGACGATCGCGTTGTGCAGCAGATTCGTCGTCAACTGCAGCAAAAGCGCACGCGACCCGCGAACGGCAGTGATGTCTCCGGAAGTCTCGATCACGACCCCGTGCTTCTCAGCCAGCGGCAGCAACGTCTCGGCGGCTTCTTCGGCCAGAAGCGACAGATCGACCGGTTCCCGGGTGAACGACCGCTGATCCGCGCGACTGAGCAAAAGCAAGGCTTCGGTGAGCTCGATCGCCCGGGCATTCACGACGCGGAGGCGCTCGTGAAGCTCGCCGGCGTCGCGGCCCGGGTCGTTGCGGGCGACTTCGAGGAGGCTCTGCGTGATCGCCAGCGGGGTGCGCAGCTCATGGGAGGCGTTGGCGGCGAATCTGCGCTGTTCGGCGACGTGCGCGTCGAGGCGGGCGAGCATGGCGTCGAAGCTGTCGGCGAGTTCGCGGAACTCGTCGTCACGGCCTTCCAGTTCGATCCGGTGCGCGAGCGACCCGGTCGAGGCGCGCCGGGTCGCGGCGGTGATCCGGGTCAGCGGGGCGAGCATCCGCCCGGCCAGCACCCAGCCGCCCAGCAGGCCGAACACCAGCAGGAGCAGCATCACGATCGCCGCGTCGGGCGCGAAGTCCTTGATCAGGTCGCGGCCGGACGGGGCCATCACCACCGGCATCACTTCCAGCGCCCGGTCCTGGTAGTTCAGCAGGAACAGGGCCACCGCGCCGAGCAGCAGCGTCCCGGCCAGCATGAGGAATCCGGCGTAGCTGAGGGTCAGTTTGAGCCGGACGCTCATCCCCGGCTCGCGGATCATCCGCGCGCCGATCCGTCGTCGATCCGGTAGCCGACCCCGGGGACGGTCGCGACCAGCCACGGTTCGCCGAGCCGTTTGCGCAGCGCCGAGACCGTGATGCGGACGGCGTTCGTGAACGGGTCCGCGTTCTCGTCCCAGGCCCGTTCGAGGAGTTCTTCGGCGCTGACCACCCCGCCCTCGGCCGCGACGAGCACCTCGAGCACGGCGAACTGCTTCCGGGTCAGCGCGACGTACCGGCCGTCCCGGTAAACCTCGCGGCGGAACGGGTCCAGCTTCAGCCCGGCGATCTCCCGCACCGGCGGCCGGTTGTGCGCGCGCCTGCGGTCGAGCGCGCGCAGCCGGAGCACGAGTTCCCGCAGCTCGAACGGTTTGGTGAGGTAGTCGTCGGCGCCGAGTTCGAAGCCGGAGACCTTGTCGTCGAGCCGGTCGGCGGCGGTGAGCATCAGGATCGGCATGCCGCTGCCGGACGCGACGACGCGCTTCGCGATCTCGTCGCCGGACGGTCCGGGAATGTCCCGGTCGAGCACCGCCATGTCGTACGCGTTGACGCTCAGCATTTCCAGCGCGGTGTCCCCGTCCCCGGCGAGGTCGGCCGCGATCGCTTCCAGGCGCAGCCCGTCCCGGATGGCCTCGGCCAGGTAGGGCTCGTCCTCGACGATCAGCACACGCATGCCGTCGATGCTACGAGCAGACGCGTATCGCTGGCATATCCGAAACCGCGTACGCGCTGGCAACACCGGTTCGCCTTGGCTGAACGTCATGACCCGCAGCGAATCCGCACGAAGTCCCTTCCGGCGAACCGTCGGCTGGGTGCTTCGCCGTCGTGGCGCAGTCAGCGAGGCCGACGGAGCCGTCCCGCCCGGCACGACGGTGTTCGCCGAGATTCCCGCCGTGGCCAATCTCGACCCGGTGTTCCTGGACGCACTGCGCCGCGCCGCGAAGGACGCCGCGGGCGACGGCGTCGAGTTCCGCGTCAACAGCGGCTGGCGATCACCGGCGTATCAGAATCAGCTTCGGCGCAAGGCAATCGCCAGATACGGCTCGGAACAAGAAGCTGCGCGCTGGGTGGCCACCGCCGAGCGGTCCGCGCACGTCCTGGGGAACGCGATCGACCTCGGTCCGTTCGAGGCCACGGCTTGGTTGTCGAAACACGGAGCCGCGTATGGACTGTGCCAGATCTACCGCAACGAACCGTGGCACTACGAACTGCGTCCCGAGGCCATCGACCAGGGCTGCCCGCCGATGTACGCCGATCCGTCGCAGGACCCGAGGTTGCAGGCCTAGGACGGATCAGCCAGCCGTTCCTGCAATCGAGCGTGCCGGAACTGGTACACCTCACCCACCTGACGCAGGACACCCCGGCGATGCGCGTCGTCGAGGAAACCCATCAGGTCCAACGGGATCCGCTTCCGGGAGGCCAGCCACAACCGGCTGAACGTGTACGCACCCCAAGCCCGGGCGATCCACACGCTCAGCCCCACCGCCAACCCGAACATGACACCCGCCGCGATCGCCTGCGCCGTGCTCGACGCCCGCGAAAAGACCTGGCCGCCGATGATCACGCCAGCGAGGCCGTAGGCGAGACTTCCCGGGCTCCGCACCAAAAACCGGCCGAGCAACGCCGACGCCAGCCCGCCGGCGAAGGCCAGCGCCAGGTCGTAATGGTCGTGGAAAACGCCCAGGAATCGCGTTTCCTTCGTGAAGGCGAACGCCATCCCGTAGAACAAGCCCAGCGAAACGATGAAGGACAAGGTGAACGACAGCGTCGCGGCGCGGTCGTTGCGCAGGACGCTCGCCGGACTCGACACCCGGCTCGCCTCCAGCGGTGTGTCCAGCCAGACGTGCACCCCGATCGCCAGCCCGAACACCACCGCGAGCAGCGCGATCACCCCGACCGACAGCGACCAGGCCAGTCCGAGACAGACCCCGATCAGCACCCCGACCGCGAACCGCCGCAGGAATCGGCCCGCGGTGCCGCGGAACCGCGCCTCCACTCGCAACGGACCCGGTCGGCTGCCGACGGTATGCGTTACACAGCCTGCCACCGCGAACGACAGCCCGTAAATCGCGCCGATCACCGGCCCCGCCGCGATCCAGCCGGTGAGCGCGAACAGCAACGCGGGCGGCAGCCCGAGGCAGAGCCCGAGGACCAGCCTCGGCACCGCGCGATCCAGCTGCCACCACGCGAGATCGCGGCTCTGGTCGCGTTCCAGCTGCCGGGCGAAGAAACTCAGCCAGCGCTGCGCCTGGTCCGCCGGGTAATCGCGCGGCCGGGTCGGCCGGTCGAGCCGCGCGGGCGGGGCCGGACGGGAGGTGTAGACCACCGGAAGGTACTCGTCGAGCAGATGCCCTTCGATCGCCGCGCGGTCGGGAAACCGGGTGGTATCGCAGAGTTCGCCGGGATCGGTCGACGGATGCGCGTACGCCGTCCTGGCCAGGTCGACCATCAGCGGCGTGCGAAGTGCCCGCGCCAGCGGGCTTTCCGGGCTCTTCCGCAGCTGCCGGACCACCGGGTCCCAGCGGGTTTCGCCGAACCGCTGCCGCGCGGTGAGAAAGTCGATCGCGTCCTCGGTCTCGACCGGTTCGATCTCCACCACCGCCGCCCGCGACAGAAAGGTCCCGGACTGCTCGACCGCAAATTCGTACTCGGTGCTGCGGCAGGTCACCACGAGCGGCCGTCCTCCGGAAACGGCCTGGTCCAACGCGTCGATCGCCGCGGTGTGGAGCCCGGGCGCCAGCTCGTCGAGCCCGTCGAGCACCGGGATGATCCGGCCTTCGAGCACCAGCCGCAGCGCCGCGCCCTTGCCGTACGCGCCGGTGTTGGCCAGGCCCGGATACTCCTCGACCAGGCGTCGGGCCAGCCAGCCGTGCAGGTGTTCCTCGCGGGGATTCCACGACGACAGCGGCAGCAGCACCGGCACCGGTTCGCCCGGCGGCGGGTCGGCCAGCAGCCCGAGCGTGAGCAGGATGGCCAGCACCGATTTCCCCGCGCCCGGTTCGCCGAGCACGACCAGCTGCCGCGCCGGAACCTGCCGGAACTTCGCGACAACGTCGGTGAGATCGCCGCTGAACGTCAACCTGCTCTGGTTGCCGGGCCGCCCGAGCACCGCCGACGCCGCCGCGGCGACCGGGCGCTCGGTGCTCGTCCAGGTCAGCGGCACCGGTTCCGGACGGTGCAGCGAGCGGATCTCGGCCTCCGCGGTCCACTGCCGGACGATCGCCGCCGCGAGCTCGTCGGCCGCGCGATCAAGCTGGCTCGACGGCTGTTCGGGTTGACTCGGCTGCTCCTCCGGCTCGCTCGGTTCTTCCGTCTCCCCGCGCAGAATCCGCTCGTGCAACCGGCGCACCTCGGCACCGGGATCGACCCCGAGCTCCTCGGCGAGCTGCGTCCGCAACCGCTGAAACACGGTCAGCGCGTCCGCCTGCCGCCCGCTGCGATCCAACGCGAGCATCAGCTGTGCGTACGGCCGTTCCCGCAGCGGATGGTCCTCGACGATCTCCGCCAGCTCGTCCACGACCTCGCGGTACTGACCGAGCTTCAGCTGCCAGTCGGTGCACAGCTCCAGCGCGGTGAGCCGCTGCTCCTCCAGCCGCGCCGCCCGCCCGGCGAGCGCCGCGGAGTCCAGACCGTCCAGCACCGGGCCGCGCCACAGCTTCAACGCCGAACGGATCTCCTCGACGCCCTCGGCCAGCGCGCCGCTCTCCGCCGACTGGCGGGCCGCGGCGACGGCGTCGGTAAATCGAAGCCAGTCGACTTGCTGATGGTCGACCGTGATCCGGTAGCCCGAACCGTCGGTCACGATGAGCTGTTGCCCGGGATCGGCGAGCCGCTCGCGGAGCACCGAAACACAGTTCTGGATCTGCTTGGTCGCCGTCGCGGGCGGCTCGCCGTCCCACGTCGCCTCGATCAGCTTCGGCAGCGGTACGACGGAGTTCGGCGAGAGCAGCAAACAGGCCAGCACGCGGCGATGGCGTGCGCCCGGCAGCGTCAGCCGCTCGGATCCAGACTGGATTTCCAGCGCTCCGAGCACGCGAAAATCCATCCCGCGGTTCCCCCCTCGGCTCCGGCACCGCTGCGGGCCCGAGCATACCCGCGCAGGTCAACGGCCTCTCGGAGGACGAAGGGACAGACCGAGGACAGGTTGAGGACAACTCCGGGCACGGTGGAACCACGTCCGGCCCCCGAGGTGGGGACCTGGTCGCCGGCTCGGGGGCCGGCGGCGGTGGGGCCGGGCGGACATCCTCCGCATAACCGGTTCCGAAGGTACGTGAGGGGAACCCTGAGGGAATCAGAGTCACTCAGGGTTCCCCTCACGTACCGCACCTCGGTGCCGTCGGACTCGAGGGGAGGGGCGAGTGCTGGGGGTACTCGCCGCCGCTGGCGCGAAAATCCGATGCCGTCCGTGATCGTCTTCGTGACAATCGCGGGCATGGAGGAAGTCGAAATCGTCGTCGCCCACCACGAACGCGCGACCCTGCGCGTCGGCGACGTGTTCCTGAAGGTCGACACCGACCAAGCACGCGCCGACGCCGAGGTCGCCGCGATGGCGCTCGCGCCGCTCCCGACTCCGGAGATCCTCTGGCGGAAACCGCCCGTCCTCGCCCTCGCCGCGCTGCCCGGACGGGAACTCGGCCGCCCCGGCACACCGTCGACCGCGTCGCCGGAAGCTTGGGTCGCCGCCGGAGCCGCCGCCCGGAAGCTGCACGAGGCGCCGCTGCCGCCGACCCCCGGCCGGAACCTCGACGAACTCGCCGAGGAACTCGACCGCGAATGCGCGTGGCTGATCGCGAACGACGTCCTGCCCGCCGATGTGGTCACCGGCAACCGCCGTCTCGCCGAGGCCGCGCTCCAGCCGCGAACCCGGGTGTTCATCCACGGCGATCTGCAGGTCGCGCACATTTTCGTCGAAGGCGACGAGGTGACCGGCGTTCTCGACTGGTCCGAAGCCGCCCAGGGCGACGCCCACTTCGACCTCGCCGCCTTGACTCTCGCGCACCAGGAACACCTCGACGACGTCCTGTCCGGTTACGGCGGCGGCATCGACCTCGACGTGCTCCGCGCGTGGTGGTCGCTGCGCAGCCTGCGGGTCGTCCACTTCCTCGTCGGGCACGGCTTCGACCCGGCACCGGAGGTCGCGGTCTTGGAAGCTCAGCTATTCTAGTACTAGAATATCTGGCATGGCCGCCCTCACCGACGCCGAACTGACCATCCTGGGTCTGCTCGTCGAGCAACCGCAGCACGGCTACGCGCTGGAACGGGTAGTCGAGGAACGCGGCATCCGCAACTGGACCGCGCTCGGCTTCTCCTCGATCTATTACGTCCTCGACAAACTGGCCAAGCGCGGCCTGATCGAAGCCACCGGCGCACCCCGCTCCGGGAAATCGCGCGCAACCATCCAAGCCACGCAGGCCGGTGTCGAGCTGTGTGCGGAGGCCACCCGCGAAGCCCTCAGCGCGCTGACCCCGATCCACGCGCGGGTCCTCGTCGCGATGGCCAACAGCCCGGGCCTGCCGGAGGCGGAAGTGCACGCCGGGCTGACCGCGCGACTCGCCGCGTTGCGCGAACAACTCGCCGAAGTCCGGGCGACGCGCGCCCGCCAAGAACCGTTGCCGGACGCCGCGGCGGCGATCTTCGACTACAGCGAAGCAATGCTCACAGCCGACCTCACCTGGACCGAAAGCGTCCTCAGCAAGGAGACCACGGTGGACAAGTACGACGTCAAGAAAGCCCATCGTGCGCTGTATTCGCCGCCGTCGAAGGATTTCACCGTCGTGTACGTACCCGCGCTCCAGTACCTCGCCGCCGACGGACACGGCGACCCGAACACCGCGTCCGAGTACACGAACGCCGTCGAAGCGCTGTACGGAATCGCTTACTCGGTGAAGTTCGCCAGCAAGAAAAACCTTGGCCGGGACTTCGTCGTCGGACCGCTCGAGGGCTTGTGGCGTGCGGACGACCCCAGCGTCTTTCTCGCGCGGGACAAAGAGAAATGGGACTGGACGATGCTGATCAGCCAGCCGGACTGGGTCACCGAGGAGATGGTCCGGGAGGCCGCCGAAAGCGTCGCGAAGAAGAAGGACAACCCCGCGCTGGCCGGAGTTCGGCTACGCACGCTGACGGAGGGCACGAGCGTCCAGATCCTGCACGTCGGCTCGTACGACGACGAAACACCTACGCTGAACCGGCTCCACCACGAATACCTGCCCGAGCACGGCCTGACGTTCAACGGCGACCACCACGAGATCTACCTGAGCGACCCGCGCCGCACCGCTCCCGACAAGCTGAAAACGGTTCTGCGGCAGCCGGTCAAGCCTCTTGGAACACGATCTGCTCCGGCGGAGTCGTGAGCTTGAGCGTCTGCCGCCGGACGGACAGGAGCGTGTGCAGTTCGGTGGCGTGCCCGTCGGGGATGGTGAAAAGCCGGTCGTTGCGGGTGTCGACGTAGTCCGCGAACCCGGCGAGCGAGACGCCGCCGGTCTCGTCCAGGCTCAGGTAATCGACGAGACGACGGAACAGTTTCGGCAGCAGCACCACGTCGTCCCTCAGTTGGGCACGGCTCCTCAGCCGGAAGCCGCTGGTGGTCACGTCGTGCTCCCACACGCCCTTGCCCGCGGCGCGCGCCGCGACCGCCGCGTCGGCCATTGCCTGCCGGAGATCCGGGTAAAGCTTGGAGTAGAACGTCGGATACGCCAGCCCGGTTTCGAGCAGCCGGAAATTCGCCGACGCCTTCAACGCTTTCGGATCAAGATGCACGTCCCCGCCGTCGGTGGAGCGCCCCGCCCGCTGCCCGGGAAACGCGAACGCGACCGCACGGCCGTACTTGTCGGCGAACCGGGTCAGGATGTGCCCGCTCGTTTCCCCCGGCGTACTCGCGGAAACGCGGCCGCCCTCGTCGCGCTCGACCTTCGTGAAACCGAGGTACCGCAACAGTTCCGCCCCGGCCGCGTCAGCCAGTTCTTTCGGCTGACGCCACAACTCAGCCCCCGCGACGCGCGGCCGGTAATGCGTCTCGAGCGCGTCGATCCCGTCGAGGCGCAACTGCACCCCGCCCCGGGAATTGGTGCGCACCTTGAGGTTCGCGGCGGAAAATGCGTCGGCCCGGTCGGGATAGAACCGGACCGAGTCTCCGTCCGGCGAAGCCCCGACGACCCTGAACTGACCTTTGATCAATGTCAATGGCACGTGAACGACGGTAACTGCCGGAAGCGCCGGCAGTTACCGTGTTTCCCGAGCCGTCACCGAGCGGTCACTCATGTTGTGACCACTTGTCACGCCCCGTGCGTGCGCTATTACTGGCAGGCTTCGCAATCCGGGTCGTCAATGCGGCAGGCGGCGCCGTCGACGAGCGGAAAGTCGAAGTCGTCCAGAACGGGAACGACCGAGGCGGCTTCTTCGGCCGCGGCGGGCGGCGTGGTGGGAGCAGACATATCCGTTGTAGCGCTCAAGATCGCCGAACATTCCGTGACGCCCGCCACAGCTCAGGCGACCCAGTCCGGAAGAATTTTGTCGCCGTCCGCCGTCGCGCACGCCGGCACCACGCCAGTCCGGTACACCCGCGTATTCCCCGGCGCACACACGATCGCCACCATGCCGTTGCCGGCATCGGCCCGCACCTGCCGCTCGGCGTCGGCAGGCATTACGACGGTCTCCCCCGCTTTCACGACCTCGACGACCCCATTCAGCGCAATCTCCGCCCCGCCGCCGAGAACCGTCCACACCTGCTCGGCATCGAACGCATGCACCGGCCCCACCGCGCCCGGCGCCATCTCGACCCGCCAGACCGCCTGCTGACTGCCGCCCTGAGTCGGCGACGCCAGCGTCGTCATGACCGCGTTCGGCGTCTCCGTCCGACGACTGTCCCTGATGACCGTCACTCGCCACTCCCCTACAATAGACAACAAGGTTGTCCATATAGTCAACGAGGTTGTCTACCTATGTCAAGCGATCCGCCGGGATACGAGCTGCCGCTGCGCCTGCTGTTCGGCTTCCGCAGCCTGATCGACGACCTGCACGCCGAGCTGGCGAAGCAAGGCCACCCCGACGTCCGCCCGATGCACGGCTTCGTCTTCCAAGCGATCGGCCCGTCCGGCACGACCGCCGTCGACCTGGGCCGCGCGCTCGGCGTAACCAAGCAGGCCGCGGGCAAGACGATCGACACCCTGGAGCGGCTGGGCTACGTCCACCGGGAACGCGACCCCGACGACGGCCGCCGCATGCTGGTCCGGCTGACGGATCGAGGTCTCGACTGCCTGGCCAAATCCGCGCAGATCTTCGACCGACTACGCGCGGAGTGGTCTGAAACCCTGGGCGCCGGACGGCTTCGCGCCTTGGAGGAGGACCTGCGGAAAGTCGCGTCGCCAGAGTCCGCGCGACTGGACTTGCCGGGCTGGTTCTCCGGCGCTTGACACCGATCGGGAGCGGCAGTTGGATCCGCTCATGCATCGAAGACGGGGACTCCTGCTGGCCGCCGCAGCGGTGGCTGGCGCGGCGATCGCGGTGACCGTGGGGCTGACGTCCAGCAACGAACAGCCGCAACCCGCTCCGGTTGCCGCTTCTTCGCCTTCCTCGGCTCCGCCTTCCCCGATTGTGCCTTCCCAGGCTGCTGCTTCACCCGCCCCGGTTGCCGCTTCGCCAGCTCCGCCGGTTCCCGTGCCGCCCGCGGCGAAGCCAGCCAGCGCGCATCCCGCGCACCACAGCACGCCGGCGCCGAAACCCGCGCATTCAGCGACGAGCGACCGCGCCCCCAGCGACGCGATCCGCGACCGCGTCTACCAACCACCGCTCAACCCGCGCCCACAAGGCCAAGTCCCCGGCGCCGGTTGGGAGCCCGGAACGAAATCCGGCAACACCGGCCCGTCCGACGAGCCCGTCACGACCCCGACGCCGCTGCCGAATCCGGGAACCCACTAGTCCGGTTGATCGAACGCTTTCACCGGCGAAGGCTGATCGGCGGAACCGTAGCCCCGCGCAGCGTCAAAGCATCAATCGTCACCGGCCGATACGACAGCGTCGACAGCCGCTCCACCATCGTCTCCACCGGCGCTTCCATGCCCGTCCCAAAGAAAAACGCCCACTCGTGCTCCGGTGAGCCAAAGTAAACCGGCGCCGGGAAGACTTCCTCGAACCGACGCCAGCACTTCACCAACGTCGAGTTCCGCCACAACGTCGGGCACCCGCCCTGGTACGCGACCACCCCACCAGGCGTCAGCAACGACCGGCACTGCGCCAGGAATTCCGCGCTGTACAACCGATTGTGCTGAGCTTCAGTAGAATCTTGCTCATCCGGCAGATCCACCAACACGACGTCGTACTTCTCGCCGCAAGTGTGGACGTACTCCCACCCATCGGCGTAATGCATCCGAACCGGCCACTCGCCACGCTCCGCGCGAGCCAACTCAGCCGACGAGTACCCGTACGGAAGATGCTCCGCACAGAGCCGAACCGCCTCGGCATCGATGTCCACGTGATCGACTGAAGCCCCCGCCTCGGCCGCGATCTGGCACACCACGCCCTCGCTGGACCCGACCACCAGCACCCGGTCCACAGTGGACGCCAGCAGCAACGCAGGCACCAGCAACGCCTCGTGATACACCAGCTGGCTGAACTCAGTACTCTGCCGTTCGTCGTCGCAGAACAGCGAAATCCCTTGTGCCGTCTTGCCGATCACCAGATGCTGGTAGGCGGTCCGCGTGTCGACCACAACGTCCGATACCTGCCACCGCCGCGTCAGCCCGGCGCCGACTGGCTCCTCGATGTTCATTCCTGTCCTCTGTGGATAGTGGTGACCCGCGAAACGCTCGCGCCGAGCAAGTCCCGCAGCAACTGAACCGCCAGCTCCGGATCCGCCTTGCGCCCGCACGTGAACACATCCACGAACGCCGACCCGCGCTCCGGATACGTGTGAATCGAGGCGTGCGACTCCGAGAGCAAAGCCATCGCCGTCACCCCGTGCGGCTCGAACTGCTTGTACGTCAACTCGCACACCGTCGCGCCGGCCTTGTCCAGCGCACGTTCCAAGCTCTCGCACAGAAACGCCGGATCGTCGAGCAATTCCGCGGCCACCCCGGAAAACTCGGCCAGCACATGCCGTCCGGCGAACTCCCCGACCCCGCCGTCCTCCCCGCCGACGAAGTACGACCGCAACGGCGGAAACCCGTTGAACGACACCGAAGAGTAGCTTTGCGTGTACGCTCCGGCGTGCGGAATATCGACGTAATCCCCCGCCCGCAACGCCAACGGAAGCCGATACGGCGTGCGTTGATAAAGCACGTCGTCCCCGTCGCACGTCGGCCCCGCGATCACCACCGGCCCGTCCGGGCCACCGTCGTGCGCGGTCACCAGCCGATACGCGATGGCCTCGTTCTCCGTCTCGGCAAGCCCGCCGTACCGGCCGATGTCGAGGTACACCCAACGCCGCTCGTCCGCCGCGGACTTGCGCGACACCAGCACGACCTCGCTGCGAATCACCCCAGCCGACGCCACCACCGCCCGCCCCGGCTCGAACGACAACGCGGGCGCGACCGCGAAATGCCGCCCCACCGCATCGCGAACAGCCGCCGCGTATTCCGCCAACGGCGGCGGCTCCGTCAAGTAGCCAACGGGAAACCCGCCGCCGATGTTCAAGCCCCGCAACGAAACCCCGCGCTCGGCGACCGCACGAGTCACCTCAGCCGCGGCAGCGATCCCGGCTTCCCAAGCCCGCGGATCGACATGCTGAGACCCCACGTGAAACGCGACCCCCTCCGGATCGAGCCCCAGCTCAGCCGCGCGAACCAACAGGTCGACCGCCATGTCGGTGCTGCAGCCGAACTTGCGGCCGAACGGCGTCATCGCCCCAGGACTGTCCACCAGAATCCGGCAAGAAACAGCAGCCCCCGGCGCGAACTCCGCGAGATTCTCCAGATCCTCAAGGCTGTCAAAGGTAAACCGCCGCACCCCGACCCGGTGCGCGAACTCGATGTCCCGCGCCTTCTTCACCGTGTTGCCGTACGACAGCGACTCCGGCCGCACCCCTTGCGCGAGACACAACTCGATCTCCTCGCGCCCGGCAACGTCAAACCCAGCCCCGGCTTCCCGAAGCACCCGCACGACCTCCGGTGCCGGATTCGCCTTGACCGCGTAGTACATCCGAGCTTCCGGCAGCGTCCGCTGGAGCCGCTCGCAGTTCCCCCGAACCACGTCAAGGTCCATCACAAGACACGGCGTGGGCGGCCGTCGTTCCTCCAGGAACGCCCGGCACCGCTCCACCACCTGCGAGAACCCTTCAGTCACAACGCCCGAGTATAGGCGCCGGTTTCACCGCAGCAGCTCTCCCAGCCTCCGCCTGGCAAACGCTACGAACGGTACACAGTCCATCACTTGGCAATCCGCGGCACCGATCTTTCCCCGCCGCACGCCGCCCGTCTCTCCGAATTCCGCGCCGACCTGAGGAAAGAACCGCCCGTTGTCGTCCCCGACGTCGCCGGTCCGCACCCACACCCGCTCCCCGTCCACAAGGTACGGAAACCGCCGAACCTTCCGCCGATGATGCGGCACCAGAGATTCCGCGTAGTGCAAGAACGAGTTCCGATCATGCCCGACCCCGAGCAGCACAATCTGCGCCCGCTCCCGATACAGCCAGTCGAACGGCGACCCCAGCCCCACCGCATACGCCAGCGGCTGCCGCCGAGTCACTTCCGCCGCCCGAGCCCCCACCGCGGCCACCGACGCCTGCGGATGCCGGCTGCGCGACCGTCCCTCCCATCCCAGCACCGCGTTGGGCACCGCCCCCATCGGCGTCGCCAACCCGTCATGAAACAACGGCACCCTCTCCCGCGCCTCCTCAACCTCAGCGTCCGCCGGCCCCGACACCTCCGGAAACGGATCCGCCACCTGCGGTGTAAACGCGGGCACCACCGCCGTCCCCGCAGACCCCACCGCCCGCAACAACCCCCGCACCACCGCATCCGCTCCACCATCCACGCTCCCCAACGCGGACAACGACGAATGCACAATCACCACCCCGCCGTCAGAAACCCCCAGCTCCCGAACCCCCGCGCACACCGCATCCGCGTCAACCACGACCGCCAGCCTCCCTCGCCACTCACCAAGACGACCACTCCGCCCCCCGCCACAGTCAGCACTGGCTCGGCACCGTCCAGGGCGCCGAGCCAGTGTCAATCAATCACAAGCGAGGGAGCCCGAAACTCACCACGCGACCGGCAGCTTCAAAACCCCATAAATATTCTGATATTCAGGCCGCAACGGCACCTCCCCCGCCACCCGCAGTGTCGGAAACCGCCGGACCAACGCGGGCAACGCCACCGTCATCTCCACCCGAGCCAACTGCTGTCCCAAACACTGATGAATCCCATGCCCGAACCCCACATGCCCGGTCGCGACCCGCCGCACGTCCAACTCGTCCGGCCGCTCGAACTTCAAGGGATCCCGATTGGCGGCTTGCACGGACAACACCACGCTCTCCCCGGCCCGGATCACCGACCCCCCGACCTCGACGTCCGTCAACGCGGCCCGAACCCCCGTGTGCGCGATGGACAGATACCGCATCAACTCCTCAACAGCCCCGCCAGCAGCCTCTGGATCATCCCGGACCACAGCCCACTGCTCCGGATTCTTCAGCAGCGCATAAGTCCCCAACGCCAGCATGTTCGCCGTAGTGTCCAACCCGGCGGCGAGCAGGAACGTCCCCAGCCCAGCCAGTTCCTCGTCGGTCAAATCACTGCTGGTCAGATCACTGAACAGGTCGTCCGTGGGCGCGGATCGCTTAGCCGGTACCAACGAAGCCACATACTCCTGCAACTGGCCATAAGCAGTCATCCTCTCCTCTTCAGAAAGACTGACGTCGTTGATCGCCGCCGCAGCCCCCAGGAACGACGCCCGGTCCGAATAAGGCACCCCGAGCAGTTCGCAAATCATCACCGCGGGCACCGGATGCGCGTAAGCCGCGACCAGATCAACCCCGGGACCGGCCTTCTCCATCGAATCCAAATACTCGTCCGCGACCTCGGCCACCCGATCGCTGAGCAACCGCATCCGCCGAACCGTGAATTTCCCCGTCAGCAACTTCCGGAACCGGGTGTGCTCCGGCGCGTCGATCCCCGTCATGTCCCCGACCGGAGCCGGCGGCAGTTCCGGAAACTGCTCCATCCCCGGGAACGGGTAGTGCCACAATTCGTACCGATTGCTGAACCGCTGATCCCCCAGAATCGCCCGGACCTCCGCATGCCCGGTGGCCAGCCACCCGACGTGCCCGTCCGGAAACACCATCCGCGTCAGCGGAGCCCGGTTCCGCACCTCGGTCAACGACGGCGGCGGGTCGAACGGACACCCCTGCGCCCGCCCCATCGGAACCCCTTGCACAGCGCCTTCCCCAGTCATCCCCGTGCCCCTTTCAGTGTGCGTATTCGCGATTGAAAAGCTTCTTGGACCAGAGATAGCCGCCGACGCCCATCACGGCGCACCAGCCGAGCGCGAACCACAGGTGGTTGCCGAGCGGCTTGTCGAGCAGCAACGCGCGCAGGGTCTCGATGATCGGCGTGAACGGCTGGTACTCGGCGAACCACCGCAGCGCGCCCGGCATCGAATCGGCGGGCACGAATCCGCTGCCGAGGAAAGGCAGGAGCAGCAACGGCATCGGCGTGTTGCTGGCCGATTCGACGCTCTTGCTCACCTGGCCGAGCGCGACGCACAGCCACACCAGCGCGAGCGCCACCACCACGAGGAACCCGACCGCGGCGAACCACGAACCGACCCCGGCTGCGGGCCGGAAGCCGACCAGCAACGCGACCCCGGTGACCACCACGAGCCCGAACAACGCTTGCAGCACACTGCCGAGCACGTGCCCGGTCAGCACCGAAACCCGGGCGATGTGCATGGTCCGGAACCGGGCGATGACGCCTTCGGTCAGGTCCATCGCCACCGAAATCGCCGTTCCCTGCACGGTGGCGGTAATGGTCATCAGCAGAATCGTCGGCGCGACGAAGTTGGCGTATTCGGCTCTGCCGCCTCCTCCCCCGCCTAATCCGGCGCCGAGGGTGCCGCCGAAGACGTAGACGAACAGCAGCAGGAACACCACCGGCATGCCGACCAGCATGATCGTCAGCGACGGATACCGGAGCATGTGCTTGAGATTGCGGCGCAGCATGGTCATCGAGTCGCGGACCGGGTGGAAGCGCAGATCGGGTCCGGCGAGAGCGGGTGCGGTCATCGGGAAGTCACCTTTTCGTCAGTGGAGTTGCCGGTGAGGGCAAGGAAAACGTCGTCGAGATCGGGCGTGTGCACGGAAAGTTCGCCGACCTTCACCGAAAGCGAGTCGAGCCGGTCGATCAGCGATTTGAGCGCCTGCAGGCTGCCGTCGCTGGGCACGCGCAGCACCAGCGCGTCGTTCTGCCGGGACGCCTCGATCAGCGCACGTTCCGCGTGGACGAGGTCGGTCTCTTCTTCGAACCGCAACTGAACGTGCCCGCCCGGGATCTGGCGCTTGAGCTCTTCCGCGGTGCCCTCGGCGACAATCCGCCCGCGGTCGAGCACCGCGATCCGGTCGGCCAGTTCGTCGGCCTCTTCGAGGTATTGCGTGGTAAGGAAAATCGTGACCCCGCCGGCCACCAGCTTGCGCACGATCTCCCACATCGCCCGGCGGCTGCGCGGGTCGAGGCCGGTGGTCGGCTCGTCGAGGAAGATCACCCGCGGGCTGCCGACGAGCGTCATCGCCAGATCGAGCCGGCGCCGCATGCCGCCGGAGAACGTCGACACCGGCTTCTTCGCCGCTTCGACGAGATCGAACTGTTCGAGCAGCTCCGCCGCGCGCCGCTGTCGCGCGGCGCGGTCGAGGTGGTGCAGATCCGCCATCAGCAGCAGGTTTTCCTCGGCGGTCAGCAGATTGTCGACCGCGGAGAACTGCCCGGTGACGCCGATCGAGGCGCGCACCCCGTCGGCTTCCGAGGCGACGTCGTACCCGGCGACCTGTGCCGCGCCGCCGTCGGCATTGATCAAAGTGGACAGAATCTTGACCGTGGTGGTCTTGCCCGCGCCGTTCGCGCCGAGCAGCGAGAAGACGGTGCCGCGGGCGACGGAGAGGTCGATGCCGTCGAGCACGACGTGGTCGCCGAAGGATTTGCGCAGTCCGGCGGCGGCGATCGCCGGCCGGGAATGGTTGCTGGACATGGGTTTCTCCAAAACTGTGGTCAGGAGCGGTGGATGACGATTTCGCCGAACGCGGTGTGCCCGCGGACCTCGACGGTCTCCGTGGACTCGCCGGGGCTGGCCGAGGTCTCCAGCTGGTTGCGCACGTGGCCGAAGTTGGTCTTCACGTCGAGCCAGGCCGCGGTGCCCTTCGCGATGCCGATCCGCAAGTCGCCGATCGCGCTCTCGAGCACGACCGAACCGCGGACGACCTCGCCGAGCGAGATGGCGCCGTTGGACGTCTTCGCGTCGACCCCCGCGCCGGCGTGCTCGACCGTGATGTCGCCGTTGGCCGCGCGCACCCGGACGTCGCCGCCCGCGGACTCGATCGTCGTGTCGCCGTTGGAGTTCTTGACCACCGCGGTCCCGTCGACCGGGCCGAGCCGGATCCGCCCGGAGGCGGTGGTGACCTCGGCGTCGCCCGCGATCCCGTCGACCGTGACGTGGCCGACCGAGGTGTCGACGCGCAGCGGGCCGGTGCGGTCGAGACTGACGTTCCCGGCCGCGGTCTTGAGCCGCGCCTGCCCGAGTTCGCCGGAGCCCTGGAAGGCGCCCGCCTGCACCTCGGCGGAAACCCGCGAGCCGGTGGGCAGTTCGACCGTCACGTCGACCGAGCGGGTCTTGCGGGAGAAGTCGAACGCCCGCATCTTCGGGCCGGTGATGTGCAGCGCGCCGTTGCTGTACTCGACGCGGATCTGCTTGGCGGTCTTGACGTCGGAGTCGTCCGACTCGTCGGTCGGGCGGACGTCGACGACCGTGTCGCCGCGGTCGCTCGCGGCGAACCGGACGTGGCCGACGCCGAGGTCGACGGTGACGGAAATCGGTTCGGGAGTGTCGAATTTAGGCATGGTTGTCCCCACATTTCGGTTAGGTGTGCCGTCTCCGCAGGTCAGAGACAGGTGAAGGAGTTAGTGAAGAAAGGAGCTACCGGACCCAGCCGGTGAAGCTCTGCTTGGAGAAACTGCCGCCGGGCGGTTCGAAGCGCTGTTCGCGTTCGGGCCGCTGCTGCAGTGCCGCGGTGGCTGCCCGGACGAGCCAGGCGTTGACCGAACGGCCCTCCTTGGCGGCGGCCTCCTCGACCGCGGCCTTGAGCTGTTCGGGCAGCCGCACGTTGATCCGCGCCGACGGCCCGTCCTCGGAAAACAGCGGCTCACTGGGCTCCGGCGCCGGTTCGGCCGCGGGCGCGGCGGCCGGAGCGGGCTCGGCGGGCGGCGAGGTCACGACGAAGTTCGGGTCGCGGCCGCGCAGGCGCAGTTCGACCGAGCCGGGCGCGAGGTCCCGGGTGATCTCGTCGACGGCACCGGACAGCGTGTCCAGGAGGGTCATCCGGATCGCCGATTCGAGCGATCCGGTCAGCCGCTCGACCAGCGCGCGTCCCTCTTCGCCACTGGCCTCGGCCAGCGTCGCGAATTCCCGCCCGAGGTTGCTTACGTACGTGGTCAAGTCCATGGCACCACTATGGCACACGCTTGGCACCACCACAAGCCACCTTGGCTCAATTTGGCACCACTACGGCTCAGATAGTGGCAAATCCGCAGGTCAGCGCATGGTGCCACGCGGAGAATAGGCGGACCGACGTGGTGCCACCGATCATGCGACCGGCCCGAATCATGGCCTGATCGTCGCTCCCGCGAGTACGTGAGGGCCACCCTGAGGGAATCTGATTCCCTCAGGGTGGCCCTCACGTACGACAACACCCCGCACCGATGACGCTCGGACAGCCACTACTTGACCGCCTTCGCCACCGGCAAATCGACCCCAGCACGGTAGCTAGGACACTCGTCCAGGGCACCGTCGTGACGACACGTCATGAGGTGCTGCAGATACGCCTGCGCGTCGAGCAGCCGGCTCACCTCCGCCTGGATCGCCTCGATCCGCGCGGTGACCGTGCCTCGCCAATCGCCGGACTGGCCGCGGCTCCCGAGCAGCACGGCGATGTCGTCGAGACTCAGGTGGCCGGTCTCCCGCCAGGTGCGGATCAGCGCGATCCGATACAGCTGGTCCCGGTCGTAAAACCGCCAGCCGGAGCGGCGGCGCGGCTCGATCAGGCCGCAGCTCTCCCAGTAGTGCAGTGTCGAAACCGGCACGTCGAAGCGCGCCGACACCTCGCCGATCGAGTACAGGTCCATACTTCATTGCACCGCACCACTACACTCAAAGCAAGGTAAGCCTAACCAAACAGTCCGCTGGCGTACCAGTCGTTCCGGTCGCGGACGCCCGGCAGCGTGAAGAAGTAGCCGCCGCCGAACGGCTGCACGTAGTCCACCAGCGGCTCTCCGGCCAGCCGCTGCTGCACCGTTTCGAACTGCCGCCGCACGTCCTGCTGGTAGCAGACGAACACGTGCCCGGCCTGGAGTTCTCCGTTCGCGTCCACGCCGAGGTCGTAGTTGTAGGAGCGGCGGACCAGGCGCTGGTTGTCGGTGGCGGGAGTGCGCGGGTTGGCCTTGCGGATGTGCGAGGTCAGCGGGATCACCGCGCCCTGAGGATCGGCGGAGTAGTTCGGGTTGTCGGTCTCGGTGGTGCCGTCCAGCGGGGCGCCCGAATCGCGGCGGCGGCCGAACATCTTCTCCTGCTCGTTGATCGACACCCGGTCCCAGAACTCGACCAGCATCCGGATCAGCCGCACCACCTGGTAGCTGCCGCCGCGCGCCCAGACCGGCTCGGCCGGATCGTCGACCCACACCAGCCCGCTCGCCTCGCTGCCGACCGGATTCGCCGTGCCGTCCTTGAATCCCAGCAGGTTCCGGCCCGCACCGGACGGTCGCGGCGGCGGGTTGTAGCCGTGCATCTTCCATCGCAGCTGCATCGCGCCGCGGGTGTGCCGGGTGAGGTCGCGGAGCGCGTGGTGCACCGTGTCCGGGTTGTTGGCGCACAACTGGATCAGCAGGTCCCCGTGCATCCAGGCGGCTTCCGGCGCGTCGTCGGGGAAGATCTTCATCGGGGTCAGCTTTTTCGGTTTGCGCGCGCCGAGGCCGACGCGGTCGAAAAGACTGGCACCGAACGAAACCGTGACGGTGAGTCCGTCGGCGAGGACGGACGGGCCGAGCACCTCGCTGTCCGACGGCGGCCTCCCGACGCCCAGGTTCGGCGGCGTCCCGCCGGCGGTGAGGAACCGGGCCCGGTCGGTGAGCGTGCGCAGGAGCGCGATCAGGTCCGTCTTCGATCCGCTGAGCAGGTCGAATGCCACGAAGGCCGCGGACGCCTGTTTTTCCGCCGGAGCCGGGGTGAGCACGCCGGACTGGTTGGCGCCGTGGAATGGATGCTCGGTCGCCGGGGCCGGTGCCGCGCCGGCGGAGCGTTCGTCGGCCTGGGCGCCGCCGATCAGCACGCCTCCGGTGAGCGCCGTGCCTGCCGCGCCGGCGGCCGCGCCTTTCAGGAAGTTGCGGCGATTGACGTTCGTCACTTCGGGATTCACCAGCCGATCAGTGGCTCGGAGGAACTTCGAGCAGAGTGGGCACCGCGGACAGCGTCTCGACGACAGCTCCGGCCGCGCCGTTCACCGCCTGGCGTTGGGCGAGGGTGCTGGGCGAGTGGTTGGCCAGTGCTTCGTGCAGCGTGTCGAGCTGCTTTGCCGCGGTCTGGACCAGATTCGGGGCGCGCTCGTTGAGCAGCGGGGTCAGCTCGGCCAGTACGGTCCGGGTGACGTCAATGTCGGCATCCGTTGCGGGGTAGGAAGATCCGCTGCCTTGATCGTCCATTCCGGACAGGTGATCGCGGATCGCGTCTTCGAGGATTTCGTGCGCGCGGATCGGCAGCTTCGTGGGATCGCCCGCGACGTCGTCGGTGGCGAGTTTTCCGCGCAGGGCCGCGAGATCCTGGGTGAGCTGGTCGGCGACCGGGACCAGCGACGCCGGAGCCTGGCCGTGCCACAGGCCGTACTCCAAGCGGTGCAACCCGGTGAAGCCAGAATCGGCCGCGCCCGCGGGCAAACCGCTCGGCAGGCCGTCGACCGCAGTGCCCGCGTCGCCGAAGCTGTTGTAGGACGCACCGACGCGCTCCCAGGCGAGCTGCGCGGTGAGCCAGTCCTTCTTCGCCGCCTCAGTGTTGTTTGCCGCCAGATCCGCGCGGACCGTACCCACCGCGGTCGACACCATGCCGAGTTGCTGGGCGGCGTAACCGAGATATTTCTGGTTCGGCCCGGTGAGATCTTCTGTGGTGACCGGCTTGACCGGCGCTGGACCGTCGGTGACCGCGCCGCCGCTGACCTGCACCGGAGCCGACGCGATGGTGGCCTGTCCGGACATCAGGCAGTGGAACGTGTAGGAGCCGTCGCCCAGCGTCGCGGACATCGTGGCGCTCGTGGCCGGACCGATCGTCTCGATCTCCGCGACGATCCCGCCGCTGCTGTCGTCGAGCCGGATCTCGCCCGCCTTCGCGGTTTTGTTGGTCACGGTGATGCTCTGCGGCCCGGCCGGTGCGGACTTCCATTCGGGCGCGCAGTCGTGCTCGCCCACCGAAACCGTGGAACCCGTTGCGGCTTGGGGAAGCGCGGCGATCACCAAAGCCGCCACCGCGACCGGTACCAGCACCAGCGCGCCCGCGACGACCACGGTGTGCTTGCCCGCTAGGCGTTCCCACTTCCCCGCTGGCGCGGCTTCGCTTTCCGGCTTCCGCTCGACCGGCTGTCGCCCGGCCTTGACGAACAGCGGGATGACGACGGCGAGGTACACGAGCCAGGCCGTCACCTGCAGCACAGTCATCCGGGGCGTCAGCTCGGTGACGCCGCTGATCAGCGAAACCCACCACGAGTTCGGGTCGAGCGTGCCGGTGAGATCGAACGCGACCCAGCTCTGGCCGGGCAGCACTCCCCCGTCCTGGAGATCGCCGAGGCCGTAGGAGAGGACACCGGCGGCGATGACGATCAGCACGAAAGCGGTGCGGCTGAAGAAAACGCCGAGGTTGAGTTTGACGGCACGGCGGTAAAGCAGCCAGCAGAGCAGAATCGCGATGCCGAGCCCGAGCGCCGCTCCGGTCAGCGGCGCAACCGTGGTGCCGGACGCTTTCACCGCCGTCCAGAGGAACAGCGTGGTCTCCAGCCCCTCGCGGCCGACAGCCAGGAACGCCGTGAGCGTCAGCGCGCCCGCGCCGATCGCCACCGCGCGTTCGACTTCGCCGCGCAATTGCGCGGAAAGCCCCATCGCGGTCCGGCGCATCCAAAACACCATGCCGGTGACGAGGAATACCGCGAGCACGCTCAACGAGCCGCCGACGATCTGCTGCGCCCGGGAAGAAAGGACATCGGTGGAAAAGGTGAGAATTGTGGCGAAACTGCCCGCTACGGTCACCGCACCCAATACGCCCAGCCACACCGGAGCCGTGGACACTGCGTCCTCGGTGCCGCTGTCCGCGCCGCTGCCCGTGCCGCCGTCCGGCCGCATCTTGCGCAATGCGGCCAGCAGGATGCTCACGACGAGGCCTGCTTCCAGCCCTTCGCGCAAGCCGATCATCAGGTTCGGAACCGCGTCTGCCCACTGCACGCAGATTACGATAGGCAAACCTAAATTTTCGGTCGAGAGCGGGCCGGGAAACGGTTCTTTTCCTCCCGGATAGTCCTTATTCGGGGCCGATGATGCGGTTGACCGCCTCGGTGATCAATTCTTCCCGTTCCGCTTCGGAGAAAACGTCCGGCAAGGTGAGCTGTTCGACGATCAGCCAGTTCAACGCGAGAATCAGCAGCTTGACCGCCGTGGCGTCGCCGGGCAGCCCGGACGCCAGGTGGTACGCGACGTTCCCCTCGACGTCGTCGCGGACCCGCTCCGTCAACACCCTGCGCAACTCGGGCCGCCGAGTCGCCTCGAGCCGGAGTTCCAGCAACGCGAGATACCCCGTGCGAAACGCCGCGATCCGGCCGACCAGGTCGCGCATCAGCTGTGCGTACGACTCCCGGTCCTCCAGCCCCGGCGGGAGCGAGTCGTCCTCCGGCTGCAGCCGCTCGTACACGCGGGCCCCAGCCTGGGTGAAGAGCTCGTCACGGTTGGCGAAGTAGTTCGACGCCGTCCCCGCGGGCACGCCGGCCTCCGCGTCGACCGCCCGGAACGTCAGTCCGCGCGCACCCTCCCGCGCCAAGACCTCGATCGCCCCGTCGACGAGCGCAGCCCGCCGCTGGTCGTTCCTCCGCACCATTTGACACCACTCCAGTTGTAGTTGTACGGTTCAAACCACTTCAACCAGAGTACTACAGACGGAGTTACCAGATGCGAAAGCTCGTGTACTACATCGCGGTCACCCTCGACGGCCGCATCGCCGGCCCCGGAGACGAGTTCGACTTCTTCCCGGGGGGCGATGCTCAGCAGACCGCCGCCTACATGGGATTCATGAACTCGCTGTACCCGGAAACCGTCCCGACCGCCTTCCGCGCCATGGCCGGTGTCGAGGGCGCCCCGAACCGCAGATTCGACACCGTGCTGATGGGCCGCGCGACGCACCAGCTCGATCCGAGCGTCCCGAGCCCCTATGCGCACCTGCGGCAGTACGTCGTGTCGAGCACCCTGAAACCGGACATCGACCCAGCCGTGACTGTCGTCCCCGGTGACCCAGTCGGCCTCGTGAGAGACCTGAAGAAGGAGGAAACCGGCCAAGACATCTGGCTCTGCGGCGGCGGCAAACTGGCCGGAGCGCTGCTGCCGGAGATCGACGAGATCGTGCTGAAGAGCTACCCGGTGGTGGCCGGCGCAGGCATCCCGATGGTGGACGGCGTGTTCGACCCGACGGTGTTCTCCGTGGCGGAGCGAACGGCCTTCCCGAACGGGGTCACGGCTACCCGGCTTGTGCGGAACTAGACGAGCTGCTCGCCGCACCACTGCCGACGCTCGAACCGGCTCGGCGCCCTCGTCGCAGCTGAGCGAGCCGGTCGAGGCCAGCAGACCGACTGGGCCGTACGGCAGTAAGTGAGGGTCCGGTGTCTTGAGAAACTCGCGGCAGCCGGAGGAATCATGCGCCCGCTGGCTCCTCCGGCAAAGCTGCTAACGGTCGCGCGGGTCGTTCGCCGCTCCCGGTGCCCCGGACAGCTGGTCACCCCGCCGCGCTAGCTCCCTCGAACTCTCGCCGCTTCCGGTACGCCCGCCGACCATCGCGCAAGTCCTCGACCGGCTCCCGGCACCCCGCCCGCCAGGAAACATGCCGACTTCCCCGGAGCCCTCACGACACTTCCAGCAGCCTCGCCGCCAACCGTGCAGGTTCCCAACCGGCTCCCGGCACCCCGGCCCACCAAGAAAGATGCCGACTCCCCCGCAGCCCCCACCACACGTCCAGCAACCTCACCGCCAACCGTGCAAGTCCTCAACCGGCTCCCAGCACCCGCCCACCAAGAAAGATGCCGACTCCCCCGCAGCCCCCACCACACGTCCAGCAGCCCCGCCGCCAATCGTGCAGGTTCCCAACGCGCTCCAGGCCTCCGGATACACCGGATCGCCGGGAGCCGCGTTGGCTCCCGGCGACCCGGCTTTCCCTTACCCCGCAACGATCAGTCAGTTGAGCTCATCCGGGTCCGGACCAGTCCGCAGGCCGCGGTCGGCGGCGGCGATCGCGGTGAGGTCGGCGGCGGTCAGCTCGAAGTCGAAGACGTCGAGGTTCTGCCGGATCCGGGCGGGCGTCACGGACTTCGGGATCACGATGTTGCCCAGCTGCAGGTGCCAGCGCAGCACCACCTGCGCCGCGGACTTCCCCGTGCGCGCGGCGATTTCGGTGATCGCCGGGTCGTTCAGGACGGCGCCCTGGGCGAGCGGGCTCCACGCTTCGGTCGCGACGGCGTGCTCGGCGTGGAAGGCGCGCAGTTCCGTCTGCTGGAGGCCGGGGTGCAGCTCGATCTGGTTGACCGCGGGCACGAGGCCACTGTTGTCGAGCAGACGGCGCAGGTGCGCGGGCTGGAAGTTGGACACGCCGGCGGCACGGATCCGGCCGTCCTTGGCGAGGTGTTCCAGTGCGCGCCAGGTGTCGAGGTAGCGGTCGCGGGCGGGCGTCGGCCAGTGGATCAGGTACAGGTCGACGTAGTCGAGACCGAGTTTGGCAAGGCTGGCGTCGAAGGCGCGGAGGGTGGAGTCGTAGCCCTGGTCTTCGTTCCACAGCTTGGTGGTGACGAAGAGGTTCTCGCGCGAAATCCCGGACTCGGCGATGGCGCGGCCGACGCCGGCCTCGTTGCCGTAGATCGCGGCGGTGTCGATGCTGCGGTAGCCGGCTTCGAGAGCGCTGGTCACCGCGGCGGCGGTCTGGTCGTCCGGGACCTGGAAGACGCCGAAGCCGAGCTGCGGGATTTCGACGCCGTTGTTGAGGCGGACGTTAGGGACAGTCATGCGAATTGCCTTTCTCAGTGCTGGACAAGGGGTTCGGCCACCGCGACGCGCGGACGGCGCTCGAGGGCGGCCGACCAGATCGCGAGGCCGAGCGCGGAAGCAGCGAGCGCGGCCCCGACCCAGTTCGGTGCGGTGTAACCGAATCCGGCGGAAATCACGACGCCGCCGAGCCACGCGGACAGTGCGTTGCCGAGGTTGAAGGCGCCGATGTTGACGACGGAGGCGAGCGTCGGCGCGCCGTGCGCCTGGTCGAGAACGCGCTTCTGCAGCGGCGGCACGGTGGCGAACCCGAGCGCTCCGATCAGCAGAATCGTTGCCGCGGCGAGGATCTTGCTGTGCGCGGTGACCGTGAACAGCGCCAGGACGATCGCGAGGCCGCCGAGGCTGACGTACAACATCGGCATGAGCTTGCGGTCCGCGAACCGGCCGCCGGTCAGGTTGCCGAGGAACATCCCGATGCCGAACAGCACCAGCAGCCAGGTCACCGCGCCCGCCGAGTATCCGGCGACCTCGGTCATCATCGGGGCGATGTAGGTGATTGCCGCGAAGACACCGCCGAAGCCGAGAACCGTCATGGCCATCGCGAGGACAACCTGGACGTTCCGGAACGCGGCCAGCTCCTTGCGCAGATGCGCGCCTTCCGGCCGGGGCAGATCCGGCACCAGCTTCGCGACTCCCGCCAGCCCGACAACGCCAAGCGCCGCAACGATCCCGAAGGTCACCCGCCAGCCGACCGCCTGCCCGACGAACGTCCCGAGCGGCACACCGACAATGTTGGCGACGGTCAGCCCGGTGAACATGATCGCGATCGCGCCCGCGCGTTTGTCCGGCGCGACCAGCTCCGCCGCGACGACCGAGCCGATCCCGAAGAACGCCCCGTGCGCCAGCGACGCGACGATCCGCCCCACGAGCATGACCCCGAACGCCGGCGCGACCGCCGACAGCAGGTTCCCCGCGACGAACAGGCCCATCAGCAGCATGAGCATGGTTTTGCGATTGATCTTCGTGCCGAGAATGGTCATCACCGGCGCGCCCGCGACGACCCCGAGCGCGTACCCGGTCACCAGAAGGCCCGCGGACGGGATGGAAACCCCGAAGTCCGCGGCGATCTCCGGGAGCAAGCCCATGATCACGAACTCGGTGGTGCCGATCCCGAAGGCCCCGATGGCCAGCGCTACCAGTGCTAATGGCATGAGCCCGCGTCTCCTTGGTGTGCGTCTCGGTCTGCGTGTTGGTGCCGCTTGTCGGCTTCAGCAATAGTTGCATACGCGCCTTGTTGTTGGCGCGCGTTGTTGATGAGGGTCACAGTTGCGGCTGACGCGGACGGGCGAGGTGCGCGGGCCTCAAGGCGGCGGAGATGAAGCCCGGATTGGCATGAAGCCCAGGCCGATCGGACCATGGGCGGCGATCCTCGCTCGGCATGGCTCCGGACCTCGTCGACTGCCGGCCAAAAGACGAGCGGACGGTATGCAATCGACCGGCATACCTGCGACTGGTCGACAAGCGACGGAATCCCGACGACGGTCGCCGCTACGCCGCACCGCAGGATCCAATCGGCGGGATCCGTGCGACTTCCCGACTCGACGGTCAGCGTCCAGGGAGGTCTTCGGCGGGCCACGGCCAGGAACGCGTTCGACAAACCACGGCGAAGGAAAGCTTCGGCTCGGCGGCAGCCAGGAAGGTCTTCTGCGCGCGACGATCGTGGAGGTCCCCGGCGCGCGACAGTCAAAGAGCCTTCAGCGAGAGGCAGTCGGCCGGATCCTGCAGATAGCCGTCGCGTCGGCGGAATGTCGTCGATTGCATACAGTCCGCCGGATGTTGTTTGTCGGATGTTGTTTGCCGAATGTGGTGCCGCAGTCGACCTCGCCGACCATGACGTCCTGCGAAACGTCCACCAGACGACGGATCAGGTAACCCGAGTCGGCGGTACGGAGCACCGGATACGGGCAGTGGGGATGTCGTCGACTGGAGTCAGTCGGTCAGATTCAGTTGACTGACTTCATGTAGCCGGTCTGCGGTATGCAATCGACCGGTCCTCCTGACTAGGATAGAAAGCGCTTACTATCCCCGGAGGTACCCATGACGCAGCGGCCTCGTGCGTTGTTCGCGATGGCGTCCCGCTATGTGCCCGGTCTCTTTCCCGCTCCGGTGCTCGAACGGGTGCGTGCGGTGGCGGACCTCGATCCCGACGTGGTGGTCGAGGATTTCGGGGAGGTCGAACTCTCGGACGTCGAGGTGCTGATCACTGGCTGGGGGTGTCCGCCGATTACCGGCGAGGTGCTTGAGCGGGCGCCTCGGTTGCGGGCGGCGTTTCATGCGGCTGGCGGGGTGAAGGCGCATGTCACCGAAGCCTGTTGGGAGCGTGGTCTGCGCATCACTTCAGCGGCCGACGCGAACGCGCTTCCGGTGGCCGAGTTTTCGTTGGCGGCGATTTTGTTCGCGGGCAAGGACGCGTTCCGGGAGCGCGAGAGCTACCGGAGCCATCGGACGCCCGGGGATCCGGCGTCGGGCGGGGAGCCGGGCAACTACGGTGCGCGTGTGGGCGTCATCGGGGCGTCTAGGACTGGGCGGCGGCTCATCGAACTGTTGCGGCCATTCGATTTTCGGGTCGCGGCGACTGATCCATTCCTCGATCAGGAAGGGGCGGCGCGGCTCGGGGTGGAGTTGCTTGAGCTTCCGGAACTGTTGGCGGCCAGTGACATTGTGACCGTGCAGGCTCCGGATCTTCCGGAGACTCGGAATCTGCTGGACACTGCTGAACTGGCTCTCCTGCGCGATGGCGCGACGCTCGTCAACACGGCCCGGGGTGCGCTCGTCAATACCGCGGCGCTTACTCGGGAACTCGCGGCCGGGCGGATCAAAGCGGTATTGGACGTGACGGAGCCGGAAGTCCTGCCGCCCGGTCATCCACTGTGGACGTTGCCGAACGTCTTCCTCACCCCGCATCTGGCCGGATCGCGCGGCAATGAACTGGCGCGGCTCGGGGTTAGTGCGGTGCGGGAGTTGGAGCTATACGTCGCGGGGAAACCAGCTGCGTATCCGGTGCACCGGGCTGAACTGGCGCGGCTCGCCTAGAAATGGGCGACGGAAGTTCGGACTACGACGGAAGTTTCCAGCACAGGATGTTCCGTACGGCCGGAAAGGGCGAGGTGCACGGCGGCGCGGCCCAGTTCCTCGTAGGGCACCCGGACGGTGGTCAGGCCCAAGTCCTCCGCTAGCTCCAGATCGTCGTAGCCGACCAGGGAGACGTCTTCTGGAACGCGTAGGCCGTGCGAGTGCAGGGCGGCGCGCGCACCCGCGGCGACTAGGTCGGTAGCGGCGAACACGGCGGTGAAATCTTCGGGCAGCCGGGCGCAAAGTTGCTGGTAGCCGGATTCTCGGGTGAAGTCGGACGGTTGCACCCACCCGGCGTGGCCCAGGGCGCGCCGGTAGCCTGCCAGGCGATCGGTGACCGTTGTGGTTGCGGGGCCGGAGGTCGGACCGCCTAGGAAGAGGATTCTTTGGTGGCCTGACGAGAGCAGGTGCTGGGTTACCGCGTAGGCACCGGCTTCGTTGGCGTATTCGACGGTGGGGACGTCGTCCACCGGAGGTCGTCCACATAGGACCAGGCGGGAATCGGCGGCGGTTAGCCCGTTGGACAGGTCGGTGATTTTCTTGCGGTATTCCTCGTCGTCGATTACGCCGCCGATCAGGATTACTGCGCTGGCTCGTTGTTCTCGCAGCAGGTGGAATACGGCGCGTTCTCGTTCCGGGTCGCCTTGTGTGGTGCAGATCAGGCTGAGTGCACCGTGTTCAGCGCTTGCCTCTTCGACACCTTGGGCGGCATGGGCGAAGGCTTGTGCGCGGATGTCTGGCAGTACGAACGCGACCGTCCGCGGGGCGACGCCCGCAAGGGCCCGGGCGTGCACGTTGGCGACGTAGTCGAGGGCCTGGATCGACTGTTCGACGCGGCGGCGGGTTTCAGCGGCAACGGGGTAGTTTCCGGCCAGCACACGCGAAACTGTCGCGACGGACACCTGTGCGTGCTCGGCGACCTCACGCAGCGTCACCCGGTTTCTGCCCGGCATGCCGGAACAGTACTCGGGCTCAGGATGGCAGCAGTTCCGGCGGTACGAAACCTTCGGAGGCGAGCCGTTTCCACAGCTCATCCGGGATCGGCATCCGGAAGTCGGTCGCGTTGCGGGTGACCTCGGCGACGGATCGGCAGCCGACTACGACGGACCGGACTGCGGGATGCAAGAAAGGGAACTGGATGGCGGCCGCGGTGAGGGGGACGGCGAAATCTGCGCATAGTTCCGCACAGCGGCGCGCGCGGGCCAGTGGTTCGGCGGGCGCTGGGCGGTAGTTGAACATCGCGGCGGAGTTCGGGTCGGCTAGCAGGCCGGTGTTGAATACGCCGCCGACGACCACCTCGGTGCCGCGTTCGGCGCACAGTGGCAGCAGGGTTCGTAGCGCATCGTGGTCTAGCAAGGAGAATCGGCCTGCGATGAGGACGACGTCCACTTCGTATTCGGCGACATATGCGGCCAGTTTTTCGGCGTGGTTCATACCGAAGCCGATGGCTCGAGTCAAACCTTCGGCACGCAGTTTTCGCACGGCTGGGTATGCCGATGCGCGGACTTCGTCCGGGAATTCGTCTGGGTCGTGCAGGTAGAGGATGTCCACAGAGGACCGTTGCAAGCGAGTGAGGCTGGATTCCAGCGACTCTCGGATGCCGCGTTCGGTCCACACGGGTTCTACTGTGGACTCTGGGCGCAGCAGCCAGCCGGTTTTGGTGGAGATCACCGGGCGAGGGACTTCCGGCAGCAGGCGGCCGAGTCGTTCCTCCGCTTGGCCGTGGCCGTAGCGCGGGGCGGTGTCGAAGTAGGTGATCCCGCTGTCGACGGCGGCGCGGATAGTCGCTGCGGCGTCCATTTCGGACACCTCTTCGAACAGTCCGCCCAACGGCGCGGTGCCGATGCCTAGGCGCGGCAGGTCGACGTTCATCGTTCGTTCTCCCAGGGTGCGCGCATGGTCGGCGTCGAAGCCCGCAGCGTCATCGACAAAGTGAGTTGGACTGCGCTCGACGGGGGCAGTTCAACTCGCAGGTACCGGCCGTTGATGGGAATGGCCGGAGCGTCGTCGACCCGTACCGATTCCAGCCGGTGTTCGGCGAAAGTGCCGGACTGCAGCACGAGATTCCGCGTGGTGGTACCGAGATTCACCAGGTCGACGACGGTGTGCTCGGTCGCGATGTCGGACACCAGCGCGGCGACGTCTTCCGGCAGGCCGGCGCGACGGAGGTCTGCGTCGAAGTAGCGCAGGTGCAGTTGGGCGAGGCCGCCGTTGTACAGGATCTGCGGCGACCCGGTGGTCAGCTGCAGCAGCGCCTCGGTGACGACGGGGTTGTGGTCCTGCCAGTGATGGATGTCCAAAGCGCTGGGGACAGGCAAAAGATCCTGCTCGATCGCGGCCAGCTTGGCTGCGCTGCTGTCGAGAGCGCTGCGCAGCATTCGTTCCGGGAATTCGGGATTGCGGCCGTGCAGGTATTCGAACCACGGTTCTTCGTGACCGGCTTCGTCCTTGAGGCGTTGCGTGTGGACGGTCGTCCAGTCCCAAGTGGACTCGGCGCGCAGGCGTTCGATCCGGTCGAAGTCGGCGGAGTTGCGGCTGAACTGCCACAGCGAGACGGGCAGCTGTGTCGGCATGATGTTGTAGTCGAACCAGCCGGAGTCGTCGTGTCGTTGCGGGACCATCAGGGTCGGGCGGCCGTCCAGTTCGCGCAGGTGTGGTTGCCAGCGTTTCTTCAGCGTGCCCATTTCTGAACCGGTGCGCGGTTCTGCTTGCTTCAGGACAGCGTCCTGCGGGTTGCGGGCAAGGTCTAAAAAGGACTCGTCGCCGGTTAGCAGTACGGCGTTCATTGCCGCGACCAGTGTGGCGGTGCCGACTGGGTTCAGGCCGTGCGGCCAAGCCCAGCCGTAGTGTCCGCCGTACCAGCGGCCGTCCAGGTGTTCGCCGACTTCGCCGTGCAGGCCTGCGTTGTCCGGCAGCACTTCGCGGTCTTCAAGCCGGGAGAGCCAGGTGCCGACGTACTCAGCGACCCAATCTGCGTACCGTTGTTCGCCGGTCAGCAGGAAAGCGGTAGTAACCAGGCTGGTCACGGCCAGGTTTACGACTACGTCGCCGCGGCCCATTCGCTCCCACATTTCCCGGCCGTAAGCACGGGCCTTCGCCGGGTCTTTGAGGTCGTCGAACTCTGTGATGCCCAGCCAGTCCAGCGGAAGTCCGTACGGGCGCAGCGCTTCGCTCCACGGGAAGTACTCCTCGTGGTCGCTGAATCCCCAGCGCGGACCCACCGCGCCGGTGTGCGGCGCGCGGATCACGCGGTGTTCGGCGGAGTAATTCGGCCCTCCGGGCAGGTACAGGTCGGCGAACCGGACGGCCAGGTCGCGCAACTCGGCGTCATCGGGGCGCGCCAGGCAGAGCGCGTAGTAGAGCAGCAGGCCTTCGCCCTGGTGGAACCAGTCGTAGCCGCGCTCGATGCCGTCGACGACCATGCCCATTTCCGTCAGCTGCGCGGTAACGCCGCGCCAATGCCGGTGTGCGGCGTCGAGAATCTCCGCGCTGCCGCCGAGCAGGTAGAGGGTCGGCCAGTTGAAGAACGGTTCGTAGAAGTCGTCGACGCCGTCGCGGTCGTCGTGGCCCTCGCCGAGCTTGTCGCGGAAGACCAGCCGGCCGTCGCCTTCGGTGTAGCGGGCGGAGAACACCGGCCACGCCCGGTCCAGCGCAGCGAACAGGTCCCGTTCCAGCCGCGCCCACTCGGGCACCGCCGTCAGTTCGCGACCGGCCCGTACCTCAGGCACGTCCTGCACCGTCGCCACCCGCTCTCTATTGCTGATCGATAACCGATGGCTATCATCGAGACCGGGATTCCCCGTGTCAATACTCCCGGAGGCCGCGAGATGTTCGACTGCCACGCGCATCTGTGGGACCCGGCCGCCGGGTTTCCCTGGATCAAGCCCGGTTCGCCGCACTGCCGCGCATTCGGCTCAAGAGACCTGGAGGACGCGGGCGCGGGGCTGGGCATCACCGGAACTGTGCTGGTCGAAGCGTCGCGCGGGGATTCCGGGGAGACGTCCGCCCTGCGGGAACTACGACGGCGGAACCCTGAACTGATCGCGGGCTACGTCGGGAATCTGCACGTCTGCGAAGCCGCCGAGTTTCGTACGTTGCTCGCCCAGCCGGAACCGCCGAACGGGATGCGGATCGGCGGCGCGGATTGGACCGCTACCCCGCCAGAAGCCCGCGCGCTCGTGCCGATGCTGGCCGACGCGGGGCTCGTCCTCGAACTCAATCTTCACCGGCACGCATTGCGGACCGCGGCCGAAGCGGCAACGGAAAACCCGACGCTGACCGTCGTGGTCGACCATCTCGGCAACCCGTCTGACCTCGGCGAATGGCAGCGAGAACTCCAAGAAGCGGCGACGGTGCCGAACGTGGTCGTGAAGCTGTCCGGCTTGCTGACCCAGCAGCACGGCACTCCGGCGATCGCGAGGCAGGTGCTCGACGCGGTCGGCGCCGAGCGGTGCGTCGTCGGCTCCGACTGGCCGATCTGTCTGCCGCGCGGTTCCCGCGCGGAGTCCTTGGCCCGCTCGATGGCGGCCGTTTCCCCGGCGGAACGGGACGAAATCCTGGTCAGCACGCCGCGCCGGATCTACCGGCTGGCCGGTTGACAACGTTCCCGCGCGCCTGGTTCGATTCAACGATCGATAGGCGATGATTGACTGTCGCCCCGGGAGTCCTGGAGATCCGACGCAATGGCCTTCTTCGACCTGCCCCTCGACGAGCTGGAACGCTACCTTCCGACGCTCCCCGAACCGGCCGACTTCGACGAGTTCTGGGCGAAGACGCTCGCCGAGCAGCGGGCTGCCGACGTCGAGGCGACCTTCGAGCCGACGCCGAACGGCCTCGCCACGATCGACACCTTCGACGTCACCTTCCGCGGCTACGGCGGCGCCCCGATCCGCGGCTGGCTGCAACTGCCGGTCACGCGCACCGGTCCGCTGCCCGCGGTCGTGGAATACCTGGGATACGGCAGCGGCCGCGGGGTGCCGCACGAGAAGACGTTGTGGGCCAGCGCCGGGTACGCGCACTTCATCATGGACACCCGCGGCCAGGGCGCGGAAACGCCCGACCCCGACCCGTCGACCGGCGACATCGCCGCCCCGGGGTTCCTCACCCGCGGCATTCTCGACCCGCATCGCCACTTCTACCGCCGCGTCTACACCGACGCCGTGCGCGCGGTCGACGCGGTGCGCACGCATCCGGAGGTCGATCCGGCGCGCGTCGTGGTCACCGGCACCAGCCAGGGCGGCGGGATCGCGCTGGCCGCCGCCGGACTCGTGCCGGATCTCGTCGCGGCGATGCCCGACGTGCCGTTCCTGTGCCATTTCCCGCGCGCCACCACGATCACCGACAAACCGCCGTACGTCGAGGTGCAGCAGTTCGTGAAGCTGCGCCGGCAGCACGCGGAAACGGTGAACCGCACGCTCGCTTATCTCGACGGCGCGAGCCACGCCCGGCGGGCGAACGCGCCGGCGCTGTTTTCCACCGCGCTGATGGACCACATTTGCCCGCCCTCGACGGTGTTCGCCGCGTTCAATCACTACGGTGCGCTCAATGGGCTCGCGCCGGAACACAAGAGCATCCGCAGCTATCCGTTCAACGACCACGAGGGCGGCGCGGCCCCGCACGAAACGGTGAAACTGGCCTGGCTGGCCGGGCTGCTCGGGAACTGACCCGGTCCATCGATACCTGTTAGGCGATCCCGCCTATCATGGCAGGACGGTTCCGGCAGCGCACGATGGGAATCTCATGGCAACGACACGGCAAACCGACGACGCACCAGCGGGTTTCGCCTCCACGCTGGCCACGAACAAGGACCAGTTCCGCAACCCGCTGATCTCCGACCGGGTGTACGCACTGCTGCGCCAGGCGATCGTGGACGGCGAACTCGAGCCGAACGAACGCGTCGTCGAATCGGAAATCGCGCGCAGGCTCGGCGTGAGCCAGGCCCCGGTCCGCGAGGCGGTCAAACAGCTCGCCCGCGAAGGCCTGCTGACGCACATCCCGCGGCGCGGCAATTTCGTCGTCGAGATCTCCGAACAGGACGCCGAACACGCGCGGCAGGTGCGGGAACCGCTGGAACGGCTCGCCGCGCAGCTCGCCGCCGAGCACATCACCGACGAGCACCTCGCCGCGCTCGACGAACTGGTCGAGGACATGCACCGCGCGGTGGCGCTCAACGACGTCGGCAAATTCCGCGACGCCGACATCGCGTTCCACACGCTGGTCAGCCAGATTCCGGGGAACCCGTTCCTCACCCGGATGTGGGAGGTGCTGGAGCCGAGCCTGCGCGCGCTGCGGGCGATCGCGGACCCGCTGTTCGACGGCGATTGGCACGCGATGGCGGACGAGCACAGCCGGCTGGTGTCGCTGCTGCGCGAACGCGACGGGGAAGCCGCGGCGGAGGCTTTCGCGGCGCACGCGGCCGGGCAGTCGCCGGTGCCGGATCCTCGGGCGCAGAAGAAGCGGGCTGCTCGCGGGAGTGCCAGCCGGAAGAAGTGAGGGGGCTGGTGAGTGTTCATCGCGGTGAGAACCGGGACGAGCACTCGCGAGAAACACCTGAGTGTGTGCCGGACAGGTGCGCGGCCATCGGACCCGCGGCTTCGGCTCCCGCAAGGTACGTGAGGGGAACTCTGAGGGAATCTGATTCCCTCAGAGTTCCCCTCACGTACCTCCGCATCGCGCTGCGGGCCTGGCGTGCTCAGTCAGCCTCGTGGTCAGCCAGCACCCGGCCCAGCAACCCCGCTAACGTCGCCCGTTCCTCCGCCGACAACGCGGCCAGCAGCTCGCCCTGGACCCCGTCCAGCACTTTGTCCATTCGGCGCAGCTGGCGGCCTCCGGCTTTGGTCAGGTGCACGATGTTGCGCCGCCCGTGATCCGGGTCCGGGGTGCGTTCCGCGTAGCCCAGTTCGGTCAGCTGGTTGACCGCCGCCACCACGTCGCTGCGGTCTACCCGGCAGCGGCGGCCCAGGTCCGCCTGGCTGGCCGGGCCGAACTCGTCCAGCGCCGCGAGGATCCGGTAGTGGTATCCGCGCGCCCCGGCCTCGGCGAAGCCCTGAGATACCAACCGGCGGGCGTGCACGGTCAGCTGGGTGAGCAGCCAGCTCGGCTTCTCCGTCAGGCGGCGCGGGATCTCGTCCATGCCGCTCATGCTAGCAGTGTTGGCGCGACCAACAATTTTGCTCTAGTGTTGGTCGCACCAACATTGAAGGAGTCCTCATGCCGACCACTGATCGTCTCGACGTCGCCGAACTGTTCGCCCGTCTCGCGCGGATGCTGGACGAGCGGCGACACGACGAGATCGACCGCGTTTACCATCCCGACATCGCCGTTCATTCCCCGCGCGGCGAGCTGAGAGGGCTGGCCGAGGTGACCGAGTTCCTCACCCAGCAGCGCGACGAACTCGCCCAGCACGTGCACAGCGACATCCTGATCGACCTCGACGGCGAGCACGCCACTGCGACTGCCAACCAGCTCGTCTACTTCTACCGCGACGGCGAGCCGCCCCATCGTCGCAGCGGCTTGCGGCTGACTACTGCTGCGGCCAAGACCGCGGAAGGCTGGCGATTTACCGAGATGGGCATCAGTCCGGCGTGGATCCAGGAGAACTGAAAAGCAAACGGCGCCCGGATCGTTCCGGGCGCCGTGCGCTTTACCGCGTTGCTCCGGCGGTCCACCTAGGAGCACCGTACTGATACGCGCCGAGGCTTGGCGTCGGGTCGGTGGAGCCGTCGTTGATGCCTGGCAACGGGATCGCCGCGTTGCGTGCCGGGGAATCCGCGCTCAGCCGGTAATCGTGCGTAGCCGCGTCGACGAACTTCGGGTCGGTGTCCGCTGGGAGATTGTTCGAGATCAGCATTCCGCCGTCCGTCGCACCGGCCAGGCCGACGATCTCGCCGATGTTGTTGTACAGCTTGGTTCCGGTCGATTGCCCCGGTCCCTTGACGTAGAACAACGTCGCGCCGCCCGTGTTGTTGTAGACGAGGTTGTTGCGCGAGCCGGAACCGAGACCGTTCAGCATCACGGTTTTCTCGAGGTTGTTCCATCCCACGTTGTTCGCGATGGTCAGGTTGCTCTGGCCGTTGTCGGCATAAATCCCGGCGACGGCGAACGGGTTCACGCCAGGTGTGGGCGTGCCGTCGTGCAGGATGTTGTGGTCGATCGACGTTTGCAGCATGTCGGAGGCGCAGCAGGTGTAGATCGCCGCCGTATCCAGGCTCAGCCGCGCGTATTGGGAAATGTCGTTGTACGCGATCCGGTCCGGTCCGGGTGTCGTACCCGCTGCGACGTCCCATTGCAGGTTGATGCCGCTCCGGCCAACGCGGTAGATCGTGTTGTGCTGCACGGTTTGGCTGTTGCCCGCGACGGCGATGCCTGCCGCGTAGGTGCCGAGATAATCAGCATCGTGGATCACGTTGTTGGAAGCGGTGTTGTGCTGGCCACGCAACGCGATCGCATTTCCTGCGCTGTATGCGAGGTTGCTGTTGACGACCTGGTTGTTCGTGCCGTTGATGACCAGACCGGTGTCGGCGACGCCGCGCGTGACGGTGGAACCGCAGTCCGTCGCGCCTTGGGTGATGTCGGTGTAGTGCGACAGGTAGTGGGCATTGATCTTGTCCAGCACCACATTCGTGCTCGAAGAACCGGTCTGGACCGAAGCGCCGAACAGGGTGAGTCCGGTCAGATTCGTATAGCTGCTGTTGGTGAGGTCAAAGGCGAGTTTGCGCCGTTTCGCCTCAAGGTTGTGTGCGGCCGGGTTGTCCGTGCTGTACACGTAAAGCCGTTTGGCGGCGGTGTCGTAGAACCACTCCCCCGGGTTCGCCAGTTCGCCGATCTTGCCGAACAGGGAGTACCGCGTGTCCTTCGGCACGACCTTGTGCGTGCACGGCGGAGCCGCGGCCAACGTCACCGAGCCCACAGCCGAACTGGCCACTGTGGACGTTGCCGACACGTACCAGTACCCGGTCAGCGCGCGGGCACCGTTCCAGTATCCGGCCGGACGGGTCATGCCCGGGTCGACGATGGTCGCGTCCGCGCTGCCCGCGCCTGCGTACGCCAGCTTCGGCGTCACCAGGTCGAGACCTGGGTAAGGCCACTGCGCTTCGACGCCCATGGTTCCGTCGGTGAACACCTGCACAGTGGTCACATCGCTGCCGAGATCCACCGCGGTGCTGTAGACATTCCCCGCCGAAACCGCCTGGCTGAACGGCGAATTCGCGGCGAACGGGTCCGTCTTGGCAATGGCAGCGACGTCGGCCGCGGACACCTTCGCCCAGCCGCGCACCGGCTCCGCGCCGCTCAGCGTGACCTTCTCGCCGGGCGCGGTGCGATAGGCGATCGGCTTTCCGGCGGTACCGGAATTGGCTGGCTTCACCGTTTCCCGGTAGGTGCCGCCGGCGATGACACAGGTATCACCGGCCACCATCACGTCGGCGCATCGCTGGACGTGCTGGAACGCCGCGGTCGGGGCCTGCCCGTTCGCGGTGTCGTGGCCGTTCGTGGCCACGTAGAACGTGCGCCCGGCGGCCGAAGCGGCGGGGGCGACGGCGAGCGTCGTGACGAATGCGGCCGCCAGGACCGCGACCTTCCTCAGCACTGCATTGTCCTTACTCCTCATGAGAGAGACTCAGCCCTTCACGGCCCCGACGGTGAGGCCGCTGATGATGTGCCGTTGCATGTAGATGAAGAAAATGATCACCGGCGCGATCGCCAGCAGAAGATTCGGGAACACCTTCGTCAGGTCGGTCGAATACTGGCTGATCCCGGCGTAGATCGCGGTGGTCACCGTGTAGTGGCCGGAGCCGGGGCTCAGCAGGATCTGCGGGCTGACGAAGTCGTTCCAGATGCCGATCGAATTGAGGATCAGCACGGTGACCACGGCCGGGCGCATGAGCGGGAAAATGATCATCCAGAACGTCCGGTAGCGGCCCGCGCCGTCGATGGTCGCGGCGTTGTCGATGTCGACCGGAATGGTGCGGATGAAGCCGACGAACAGGAAAATGCTCACCGGCAGCGTGGACGCGACATCGTGCGCGATCAGGCCGGTCACGGTGTTCGCGAGGCCGACCGAACGCAATACGTAGATCACCGGGATCACCAGTGCCGCGCCCGGAATGAACGTGCCCGCCAGGAAGTACAGCAGCAGCAACTGGGTGCGCTTCTTCAGGCTCCGCGCGATCACGTACGCCGCGGGTCCGGCGAGCGCGATGCAGAAGATGTCCACCATGACGACGAGGAACAGGGTGAATCCGTAGCCCTGCAGCACATTGAAGTCCGGGCTCGTCGCCGCGGCCTTGACGAAATCGAAGGTGAAGTTCCCGACCGGCAGCGCGAACGGGTTGTTGACGATGTCTTCCTGCGGTTTGAAGCTGTTGACCAGCAACAGGTAAACCGGCACCACCATGACCACGAGGAGCCCGGCGAGCAAGACGAACCGGACGACGCCGCCCTCGCGATCCGTGACCCGCTTCGCCGGAACAGCCCGCGGCTGCGCCTTTACCACCACTGCTTGCCCCCTTATCCGGCCGCGGCTTGGTCTTGCCGGTTGCGCAACGCCGTGACCAGCAGGGCGAGCGCGGCCGAGACCACCATCAGGAACACGGCCTGCGCGGTCGCGTAGCCGATTTTGGTGCCCTCGAACGATTTGGCGAGGATCAGATATCCGTACGTCTGGGTCGAACCGGCCGGGCCGCCGCCGGTGAGGCTCACGACGAGGTCGTAGGCGCGGATCAGGCCGACCAGGTTCAGCACGGTCGCGACGGTGACCACCGGGGCGATCATCGGGACGACGATCCGCCGGTTGATCTGCGCCTTGGACGCGCCGTCGATCGCCGCCGCTTCCAGCAGTTCCGCGGGTACCGTCTGCAGCGCGGCGACGAACAGCACCACGTTGAAGCCGAATCCGGCCCACACGATGACCCAGATCAACGCGATCAGCGCGAGCTTCTCGTCGAACAGGAAGCCGATCGGACCGAGCCCGAATTTCTGCAGCGTGCTGTTGATCGCGCCGTTGGTGCCGAGGATCGCCGCCCACAGATAGCCCAGGATCAGCGCGCTGATCACGTGCGGATAGTAGGCCAGCGCCCGGAAAAACGAGTTCCATTTGGACCGTCCGCGCAACGCCAGCGCGTACACCAGCCCGCCGCCGACCATCAGCACCGTGCCCGCTACCGAGATGATGCCGGTGACGTACCACGCGCGGCCCGATGCCGGGTCTGAGAACAGCTTCGCGTAGTTCTTCAGTCCGACGAACACCGCCTTGGAGAAGCCATTCCAGTCGGTGAAACTGAGATATATCGCGACCCCGACCGGTACGACAGTGAGCACGGTGTAGAGCAGCACCGCCGGACCGCTCATGCCCAGCGAGACGGCCGCCGCGCGCAGCCGTACTCGGCGCGGGCGGGTGTTCCGCCGACGCGGGGCCGGCGGTGCTTCGACCGGCCTCGTCAGCTCTGCGAGTTCCACCATTTGTCCAAACCCTCCGCGACTTGCTGCGCCGACGAGCCGGTGTACAAGGACTGCACCTGGGTGTTGAGCTCGGTGGTGTACCCGTCGATCGGCTGGCGCTCGCCCGCCTTCACGAGCACCGACGGCGCGGCTTCGAGGATCTGCTGCACCTGCTTGCCCAGGCTCGACATCTCGTAGCTGAAGCCCTTGCGCAGGTTGCCGTCCGCGGCGAGCTGGCTGCGCACGGCCTCCTTGTCGGTGACGAGCCAGCGCACCAGCTCGGTCGCCTCCTGGGGGTGCGGCGAGGCGGCGGCGACCACGTACGGGTCCGCGACGTTGCCGAACTGGCCGGACGGGTACGCACCGTCGGTCGGCATGCTGAACACGCCGATCTCGTCGCTCTTCTTCGCTTTGTCCGCGGAGGGAACGAAGTACGAGCCCATCACGTACATCGCCGATTTGCCGGCGAGGAACGCGGCCTGCCCGTCGGTGTAGGTGAGGCCAAGCGCGCTCTTCTGGAGGTAGCCCTGCTGGATCCAGCTCTGGTAGCGCTGCAGGTACTTCACGTAGCCACTGTCAGCGAAGCTGACTTTCTTGCCCGTGCGCTTCACTGTCCACTCCGGATCGGCGGTGAGCACGCCCGCGTCGGCCATCATGGAGAACTGCGCGCCCGGCACCCATTGCCCCGCAGTCTGCAGCGGCTGAAAGCCCGCTGCCTTAAGCTTGCCCATCGCCTCGGTGAACTGGTCGAGAGTCTTGATCGCGCCCGGGTCGACCCCGGCCTTCGCGAACGCGGCCTTGTTGTAGAACACCAGCGACTGGATTTGCTCGCCGACACCGACCAGGTAGCGCTTGCCCTCGATTTCGTGCTGCTGTGCGAGCGGGGTGTCCTTCGTCCACTCCTGGTCGCTGAGGTCCGTGAAGAGCTGCGCGTTCTCCTTGGTCGGGATGATCTGCTGGGCGATGTCCGGCGGATCGCCCGCGGCGAGGTCCTGGTTGAGCTTCGCGCCCGCCGAGATCGTGCCGGTCAGCTCCAGCTTGACGTGCACGCCCGGATGCTTCTGCTCATACTGGGCGAACAGGCCCTTCCAGTACTCCTGGGTGAGGTTCGGGGTGATGTTGACGATCACCCGCAACGTCGTCTCGCCGGACGCGTCGGACGACCCGCCGCCGCACGCCGCGGTCGAGCCGAGCACGATCGTCGCCGCAACGGCAGCGATGCCTCGGTGCCAGTGTTTTCTCATGTCAGCCACACGCTCCATTGCGTAATCGCGAGTAATCGATAGTCGAGATGAAACCACGCGCCCTAGGTACGGTCAATAACGAAACGGAAGCGAAACGCCTGTGCCGCAACGGAAATCGCAACCACGTGGGCGCACGAAGACAGCGTTGCTCAGCGCTGGGCACACCCGCCGACGCCAACCCCGGACGCCGGGTCGATGCGGGAAATGATCAATCCCTATCCATCGTCTATCGATAGATGATCGTAGACCTGGTCCTCGGCCTGTTCAAGACCGGATTTTCACCGTCGCCAGCGTGCCTCGACCCGGCGCGCGGCCGGATCGGTGACCCGCAGGGTGAGCCGCGTGAGGACGTTTCCCCAGCTCAGCCGCAAGAGCGGATCGTCGAGCGGCTGCTCGCACAGTTCCGCGACCGCCACCGCGGGATCCCACGCCAGCCGCAGCGTCCGCCCGTCTGCGGCAACCACAGCCCAGCCGTCGCCGCATACGACCGAACCGGCGAGGAGATGGTGCAGCAGAACGGGTTCCGGATCTCCGTCCCACTCGTCCTCGACCACCACCTCGCCTTCCGCCCGGGACAACTGGACTGTCCGCTGCCACCTCGGCACCGCACCGTCCGGGTACGCGCCGCTCAGTTCCGCGCGCAAGCTCGGCTCGCTGAGATCGACTGTCACCGCGCGAGCGCCGTACCGCGAGCCAGGCACCTGCTCCGCGCCGGGTTCGGGGACGTTGTGCCAGCCGCTGCGGAACGGCCACGCGGCGTACCGGTTGGGGCCGAACGTCGCGGCGGTGTACGTCGGCCGTCCGGCGTCGACGACCATCGGACGCCCGTCGAGCGCGACCCAGTACGTGCCGACGTCGAGATGGTTGTGGTGCTCCCCGTTGTGCCCGGCCTTCGCCGCCACCGCGAGCCCGTCGACACGGCCGGTTTCCTCGCGTGCCACCAGAATCTGGACTCGCGGGAACCACGATTCGCGCGCCAGCCATGGGGTCTCCGGGCTGCCGTCGAGAGCGGCCCGGCACCAGTGCGGATCCCGCAACGCGGCGAGCGCGCGGCCGAGCCCGGCCACCGGATGCACGGCGCGACCGGACAACCGCGCACCGGCCGCCGCGTGCGCCGCCGTCTCGGGTTGACCGAGCAACCGGCCCCATTGATATGGCACATGCCAGGGTTGAGACAGCAGCAGCCGTGCGGAGGCATCTCCGACGTTGACATACCAATCCTCGCCGAGGTGCATCCGCTGCGGATATCGCAGCAGCTCAGCGAACGGCGCGCGGACGTCCGGACCGCCGACTTCCGCGAGCAGATCCAACGCTTCCAACAACCGGCACGGACCCTGCCACCAGTACGCGATGCCCTCGTCGATGGCACCGTCGTCGGGCAGCGCGGCGAGGTAGTGGTTGAGTCCTTCGCGGACGAGCCGCACCAGCCGAATCCGGCGCGGCCGGTCGTCGCACAGGAACACCGCGGCGGCGAGAACCGCGCCGTGGATCCACGGATTCCAGTTGTTCGCGGTGCCGTCCGCGCCGATCCACGCCCAGTCCCGGATCCGCTCGAACGGGCCGAGCACGCGCCGGTCCGCCTCGCGGCGAAGACGTCGGCGCAGGCCCGGTGCGCGCAGGTCCAGATGCGGGCCGAGTACCTGGTCGGCCCAGGCGAAGAGGGACACCACGTCGGCCGCGCCGAGGTCGAGGAACGGTTCGTCCGGGTCCGGGAGGACGTCGCCGCGGGCCGCGGTGAACCGGTCGTGCGGGGCCCAGCACCAGCTGGTCGCCTCGGCGAGCGCGACCAGGCCGTCGATCGCCGCGTCGAGGTGCGGGCACTCCCCCGGCGGCGCGGTGGCCGGCGCGACTTCGCCGGTCAGCACGGCGGCCAGGACCAGCACGGTGACGCGTTCCTTCAGCTGCCGGGCCTTCGTTTCGTACGCGCTGCGGTTGCCGTCGCGCAGCGGGCGCGCCCAATCTCCGGCCAGCAATTGCGGCATAGGGCGGTCGAGTTCGATGGCTGCGGCGACCAGGATGTCTTGCCGCGTCGAGGATTCCGCTGCGTCCCAGACCGCGCGATCGGTGACGTCCGGCAGGTTCGGCTCGGTCAAGTCCACATCGGACAGTCGCTCACGCATCGGCGTCGAGGAACAGTTCGAGGACCGGGAGCAACACGTCCGGCGCGATGATCGGCAGGGTCAGGGTGAGCGTGCCCGCGTCCTGGCTCGGCGGCGCGAGGTTGTTGTGCTCGTGGTTTTCCCCGTCGAGCTGGTGGAACCGGACCTCCGAACCGTCGTGCAGCAGCTGCGCGTACCGGACGCGACCGGCCAGCCCCGGCAGATGGAGGTGTTTGAGCGGCCAGGACAGCAGGTGCACGTACAATCGGTCGCCGACCTGCGTGTACAGCACGTTCGACGGCGGCGTGAACTCCGCCGGACCGGCGTTGTGCACTGAGCGTTCGTGGAGCTGCATCCACCCGGCGATCGCGGCGAGCGTTTCGCGGGCGCGCGGGTCGAGCGCGCCGCGGCCCGTCGGACCGACGTTGAGCAGCAGGTTTCCCCCGCACGCCACAGACTGGACCAGCATCCGCACCAGCAGCGCGGGGTCTTTGTACTCGTGGTTGTCGCGGTCGTAGCCCCAGGATCCGTTGAGCGTGTGGCAGGCCTCCCAGCGCACCGGCACGCCGTCGCGCTCCAGCGGACGGTCCGGTTGGTACTGCTCGGGCGTCACGTAATCGCCGGGGATGCCGAGGCGGTCGTTGACCAGGATGCCTGGGCGCAGTTCGCGGACGAGGGCCAGCAGTTCCGCCGCGCCCCAGTCTTCAGGACCCTTCGCGGGGTAGGTGAAGTCGAAGAACAGCAGATCGATGTCGCCGTACTCGGTGAGCAGTTCGGTGACCTGGCCGTGCAGGAATTCGCGGTAGCGGGCCATGTCGCGCGGCTGTTCCCGTGCGGCGGCGTCGGCGTGCAGCGGGTGGTAGCGGTCGATCTCGAAGTCCGGGTGGTGCCAGTCGAGGAGCGAGTAGTACAGCCCGACGCGGATTCCTTCGGCGCGCATCGCGTCGGCGAACTCGGCGACCAGGTCGCGGCCGGTGACGCGGACCGAGTGGTAGTCGGTCAGTTTCGAGCCGAAGAGACAGAAGCCGTCGTGGTGCTTGGCGGTCAGCACGGCGTAGCGCATCCCGGCCGCGCGGGCGGCTCTGGCCAGCGCCGGGGCGTCGAACTGGTCGGGGTCGAAGCGTTCGAGGTAGCGGTCGTACTCGGCGTCCGGGATCGCCTCGCGGCTGCGGACCCATTCGTGCCGCGCGGCCAGGCTGTAGAGGCCGAAGTGGACGAACAATCCGAACCGGGCCGGCTCGAACCAATCCGGGGCTGCGGGCACAGCGGTCTCCCTTCAGCGGGACCTGCGGGGGTCCTCGGGGGTCTCCGAGGTTGACAGCGCTCGGCCGTCGGCGGTTACATCTACCATCGATAGACGATAATGTCACCGTCACTCGGACGGCGACGCGCGGAGAGGCACGCCATGGACGCGAACGGCCGGCAGGCTGTCCCAGCAGGGGAAACCGACACCTACGACTCGAAGCTGGCGCCGGTGCAGACCGCGACGTTCACCCGGCCGACCGCGCGGATGGTCGAGGCGCTGGACGACGTGAGCGCGGCGACGGCGTGCGCGAAGCTGCACCAGATGGGCATCACGCGGACCTTCCTCGACGGTCCGGTCCCGCTGCACCGGACGCCGGACGTCAAGGTGGTCGGCGGCGCGGTGACGCTGCAGTTCCTGCCGCAGCGCGAGGACGTCTTCTCCGGCACCGCGCAGGAGGACGCCGAGCGCAAGACGGCGTTGTGGCAGGTGCTGGAGTCGATCAAACCGGGCGACGTGCTGGTGGTTTCGGCGTTCGGCAGCCATTTCACCGGCTGTCTCGGCGACATGCTGGTGCGCTACTTCAAGCTGCGCGGCGGCGTGGGAATCGTGGTGGACGGCCGAGTGCGCGACGCCGCGCGGATCCGTGCGCTGGGCGTGCCGGTGTGGTGCACGGGGGTGACGCCGCATTACGCGTCGCAGACGGAGCTGTTCCCGGCGGCGTTCAACGTCCCCGTCGGTGCCGGTGGCGCGCTGGTGACGCCGGGCGATCTGATCGTGGCCGACGAGGACGGTGCGGTGGTGGTGCCGCAGCAGAAAGCGTTGGCTATTGCCGAGGATTCCCTTGCCCACCAGGACAAAGAGGCGTTCGCGCGGCGTCGGCTCGACGAGGGCGGGCGGTTGTCGGACTACTACCCGCTGACCGGACCGGGGCTGGAGGAGTACACGGCGGCGCGGACCGTCGGCTGATCAACCGCCCCAGCGCGTCAGCCATTTCGCCGCCGCGCGCAGCGGGACGTCGATCGGCGCGATTTCCGGATGCCAGGCGCGTTCCCATTCCAGGGAAATCCAGCCGGACCACGGCCGCAGCAGACGTCCGCATTCCGCGAGCGGGACCCTCCCCTCGCCCGGCGGAACCGGCGTCAGCCCGGCGGTCGCGTCCTTCAGCTGGAAGTATCCGAGGTACTCCCCCAGCAGTGCCCGGGTCCGCGCCGGAGGTTCGCCGGCCCGCCACGGGTGCAGCGCGTCCCACAGGACCGCCACCCGGGCCGGGTCGGCGAACGGTTTCACCAGGCGGAGCACGGATTCCGCGGTGAGATGGGAATCGTGGGTCTCGACGAGCAGCCGGACTCCCGCCGCGGCGAGGTCCGGCAGCACCGCGGCGATTCGGTCCACCGCACGGCCGTCTTCGCCGGTGCCGCCGGGGAAGACCCGGATCGCGGGGGCGTGCAGTCGCGCGGCGAGGTCGATCAGCGCGCGGAGTTCACCGACTACGCCGGGTCCGGGTGCGCAGACCTGGACGTAACCGGCCAGCGCGGAAATCTCCAGCCCCGCGTCGCTGATCTGTTCGCGAACGGCAGCGGCATTGGTAAGTCCTAAGTGGACTTCCTCGTCGGCGTGCACCCTAATTTCCAGCCCGGCACATCCGTGCGCGGCGGCGATCGCGGCCGACTCGCGTACCGGAATGCCGGGCATCCCCAGCGTGCTCACCGCGAATTTCCATTCCGTCACAACAGGAATCTTACCCGGCTGCCGTCCCGCCAGTAGCCGGAGTTCGGCCGTGTCGCATCACGAAAGTCAGCAATAGCGCGAGCACGCCGACCCCGAACAGAACGAAGTACGCCGCCTGATATCCGGTATCGCTGGTAATTGAGGAACCGGAGTCGAGCTGGACTCGATGGGCGGAGGTAACCGCGCCGACGATGGCCGTACCGAGCGTGTTCATCACGCCGAGAGCGGTGTACAGCAACGAAGTCGTGACGCCTTGCGCTTCCGCGGGCACCGCCTCGATGACGAGATTGTTGGCACCGGCGTAGAGAAACCCGAGCCCGATGCCCATGAGCGCGGCGATCACCACGATCAGCACCGGACCGCTCAACTGTCCGAAAAGGATCATCACGACTCCCCCGAGAGTGCCGATGATCGAGGTGAGCAAAGCAGTTCTCGGAGCGAATCTGCGGCACACCCATCCGGCGGCGTAACCGGCGGCGGCGCCGACGAGTCCGAAGGGCAGGCCGTAGCTCACGCCGTATTCCAAGGCGGTCATGCCGAGACCGCGCTCCGCGACGCCGGGAACGTGCGGAGTACGGAGCAACTGCGGAATGAGTACGGAACTGTTGGCAGTGGTGACGAAAATGGCAGTACCGGAGGCAAGCAGCGTCAGCCACACCTTGGGTTGAGATACCAGCGTCAGATCGATCAGCGGTTCAGCGCGACGACGCTCGACGATCACGAAGAGCACCAGCAATACCACCGAAAGCGCCACGGCGTAACCGAGGTAGTGCTTTTCGACCAGCCCGAGCACGAGCACCGCCATCCCGGCCCCGAGCAGCAAACCACCGGCGACGTCGATGCGCCGTTTGATCCGTACCCGAGTTTCGGGAACGACGAGCAGCACGAGCGTCGAGACGACGACGTCGTAGCCGAGCGTGAACCAGAAGGCGCTGCGGAACCCGTAAGCGTCGACCAAATACCCGCCGAGCAGCGGACCGCCGAACGCGGCCACGCCGGTGCCGACACCGAGCGCGCCAACGCCGAGCGGTACCAATCGCGGCGGGAAGAGGTCGCGGATGAGGCCGTAACCGGCGACGTACGCGACGACGAACGCGGACTGGAGCACGCGTCCGGCGAGGAACAGCCAGTACACCGGCGCCAGCGCGCAGATCAACGATCCGGCGCCGAACATGATGGCCGCGCCCAGGAGGACTTTCTTCTTGCCGTGCGCGTCGGCGAGTTTCCCGGCGATCGGGAGGAACACGAGCGACGCGACGAAGACGACGGTCATCACCAGCGCCACCTGACTGGTGCCGAAGGCGGCGGCGATGTCGGGCAGGCCCACCCCGACGAGGGTGAACTCGAAGTTGGCGTTCTCGGTCAGGAGTGCGATCGCCACGACGATCAGCACGTAATACCCTTTCGACCGCTCTGCGGTGCGCGGTTCCTCAGCCATGCGCACCGATGTAACCGGCGGTCCGTCCGGATCGAGCGGGTCAGTCCCGCTGTCCGGGACTCACTCCGCCAACCGGTCGAGCGCTTGCTTGAGCTGCGGAATCCAGGCCTCGTGCTCCGGCTTCATCAGCACCGAGCGGAGGATCGTCACCGTCTCGGCGTCGCGTTCGATCTCCGGGTGCAGCGCGGCGAAAGCGTCCGCGTCGACGCGCAAAGTGGACAGATACAGCGGGTTTTCCGGGTCGGCCATGCCGTTCTGGAGGATGGTGTTGGCGGCTTCGGTGATCTCGCTCATCCGGACCCGGCGAGGCCAGTAGGTGACAATGTCCAAAGTAGGCTCGAGGTGCAGGGCGAACCGGTCGGATTCCTTGATGCGGGCGGCGAAATCGTTCGCCGCCCGACGGCAGGCGGCCAGCAGCTTCCCGAGGCCGCGATCGCGTTCCAGCAGAAATGCCTGCAGGGTAAGCCAAAGCGCGCCAGCTGCGGCACCCGCGCGTGAGCATTCCAGGGATATCTCACCGAGGTGCAGTTCGTCGGAAGTGAAGTAGGTATAGGGAGAATCGTGTTTGTAGAACCGGCCGACCGCCGGGTCGGCGAACAGCACCGCCCCGCAGCCGTACGGCTGGAGCCCGTGCTTGTGCGGATCAACGACGACGGAATCGCACGCGCCGATCGCGCGGTAGGCCTCGTACTCGTCCAGCAGGGTATAGAACCCGCCGTAGGCACCGTCGACGTGCAGGCGGACGCCGTAACGTTCCTTCAGCGCAAGGGCCTGCTGGATGTCGTCGACCGCCCCAAGCCCGGTAGTTCCCGGAGTCAGCACCACCGTGCCCACTCCGCCGCCGCGGACTTCAGCTTCGACCGCTGACAGATCAACGCGCCCGTCTGGAAGTGCCCGCACCGCGCGGGATTCCACGCCGAGCACCTGGCACATGCGTCCGTGCGTGTAGTGCGCGTCCTGCGAATGGACGACTGCCTTGCCCGGAGCCAGTTCACGAGCGACCCAGAGGGCTTCGAGGTTCGCGATGGTCCCGCTGGAGGTGAGGTGGCCGAGCGACGGCTGCGCGAACCCGAACATCCGCGCCAGGTCCGCGATGACCTCGACCTCCATCGGCGAGGTGGCCTGCGAGGCGTCAAGCGCGTGGTTGTTCGGGTTGACCACCATCGCGGCGAGGTAGGCGGCGACCGCGACCGGATGCGGCGGTTTCAGCATCTGGCCTGCGTAGCGGGGGTGGAAGAAGGGGAAGGACGCGTCCATCCGGGCGGCGTAGGTGTCGAGCAGCGCGGGGAGATCGACGTCCGGCTGGCTCGCCGGGGACGGGGTATAGGGACCCCATTTGCGTTCCCACGCCTCGACGCCGCGGAGAGCCTGGTCGATCAGTTCGCGCCGGTCCATGCGTCACCTCGTCGGTCGCCGGTTGCTGCCTCTCGGGCAGCCTATCGACCCGCGGGCAGCGGATTGGGCTTCTCCCGTCCGCGATCTAAGGTGTGACGACGTTTCTTCCGCGCGGTGAGGAGCTCCCGATGACCGATGGCCCGGCACCCGAACCCGCTCCGCCGGGGACGGGGGAATCCGCCCCGCCCGCGGGAACGCCGTCGGCGGACGCGCAGGGAGCGGCGGCGGGTTCGCCACCGCAGCCCACGCCGACCGCCGAACCCGCGCCCCAACCGACGCCGCAGTCCTGGGGCCCCGCGCAACCGGGAGCTGGTCAGCCCTGGCCCATGCCACCCGCCGAACCCACGCCACAACCAACACCGCAAACCTGGGCCCCCGCACAACCAGAAGCCAGTCAACCCTGGCCCATGCCGCCCGCCGAACCCACCCCACAACCGACGCCCCAGGCCTGGGCCCCCGCGCAACCAGGAACCGGTCAGCCTTGGCCCGTTCAGCCGAACGCCCAGCAATACCCGGGCTATCCACCAGCCCAGCAATACCCGGGCTACCCGCCACCCCAACCGTGGCCAGCTCCGGCGAACGGCGTCTGGCTGGGCGTCGCGGCGCTGGTGCTGGGCCTCCTCGGCTGTGTGCTCCCGCTGCTGCCGATCGACCTGTCCGGCATCCGGGCGTACCTCGCGCTCCCGTTCGGGTTGGCCGGGCTGGCCTGCGGACTCGTCGGCGTCATCGGACGGCGCACCGCGAAACCATTGTCGGCAGCAGGCATCGCGATCTCGACGATCGCCGTGCTCCTCGGCGTGATCATGCTCAGCAACCAGCTCGTCGGGTGAAGGCCGTTCTGCCCTGAGCGGAACGGCTGTCCATCCGGCCCCGGCGGATGCCAGGCTGGGCCTATGGCGGACATCCTTCCTTTCCACCAGCGCCGCGCCCTCGTCCGGGACGACGAGGCCGAACCGCTGTGGCGCGAGGTGCTCGGCCGCAGTCTCCGCGCCGAACGGGAGACCCAGGGCGAGCGGCTCGTCGACGTCGCCGAGCGGGCCGGGATCTCGCCGCAGTACCTGTCCGAGATCGAGCGCGGCCGGAAGGAACCGTCGAGCGAGATGATCGCCGCGGTGACCGGTGCGCTCGGGGTGAACCTGGCCGGTCTGCTGAGCGGGATCGCCGGGGACATCCGGCGGATCAGCGTGGTGGGACCGCGGCCGGCGCGCCGTCCGGCCGGGCCCGTGCTGATGGCCGCCTGAACGAAGCCGCAGGCCGGAACCCCAGACCGGCCTGCGGACCCCGCCTCACGGACGAGCGGCGATCACCTGGTCCGCCAGCCCGTACTCCACCGCGCCGGCCGCGTCGAACACCCGGTCCCGGTCGGTGTCGTGCCGCAATTCCGCCACGTCGTGGCCGGTGTGCCGCGACGTGATCTCCTCCAGCTGCGTCCGGACCCGGACCACCTCGTCCGCCTGCAGGATCAGGTCCGGGATCGTCCCGCGTCCCTGCGCGGCGGGCTGATGCAGCACCACCCGCGCGTGCGGCAGCACCGACCGCCGCCCCTCCGCACCGGCGGCCAGCAGCACCGCGCCAGTCGCGACGGCCTGACCGACGCAGGTCGTCGCCACCGGGGCCTTGATGAAGCGCATCGTGTCGTACAGCGCGAGCATCGCGGCCGGGTCGCCGCCCTCGGAGTTGATGTACAGGTTGATTTCCTGCTCCGGGTTGTCCGACTCCAGGAACAGCAGCTGCGCGATCAACGCGTTCGCGACGCCCGAGTCGATTGCCGTGCCCAGGTAGACGATCCGTTCGGACAGCAGGTGCGAGTAGACGTCCATGATCCGCTCGCCGCCGGGGCTGCGGGTCACGACGTTCGGGATGGTGTAGGTGCTCATGCGCGTACCCCCAGGCCCATCGCGTGCGTGCGCACCGGCACGACCTGCTCCAGGCGGTCGACGATCTGGTCGATGAAGCCGTAGTCCTGCGCCTCGGCGGCGGTGTACCACCGGTCGTGCAGGGAATCGGCGAAAATGCGGTCGAACGGCTGCCCGGTGTCCTGCGCGGTGAGGCCCAGCACGGTGTCGCGGGTGTAGCGCAGGTCGTCGGCCTGAACCTCGACCTCCACGGCCGAGCCGCCGATTCCCGCCGAACCCTGGTGCATCAGGATTCGTGCGTGCGGCAGGGCGAATCGCTTCCCGGGAGTGCCCGCGGACAACAGGAATTGCCCGGCGCTGCACGCCAGCCCGAGGGCGAGCGTCGACACGTCGCACGGCACGAGCCGCATCACGTCGCGGATCGCGAGCATCGACGGGACCGAACCGCCGGGCGAGTGGATCCACAACGCGATGTCCTTGACCGGGTCTTCGCCGGCGAGGGAGAGCATCTGGGTCGCGAGGACCGTCCCGTTGTCGTCGTCGAGCACACCGTCCAGTACGAGGACCCGCTGGCTCAGGAACCGTTCCCGGAGCCGCTGGTCGAACATCGGCGGAGTCGATTCGTTGGTCATGCCTCGACTGTGCCGTCGCGGACCCGGCCGCCGCCGCTTTCGCTGCCGACGGCAGATCTGCTGTGAGCAGCGCGGGAAGTCAGCCGGTTTTGCGGACGAGGTTGGTGTACCCGGCCAGCGCCAGCGTCGCCAGACCCCACACCGCGACCTGCACGCCCCAGATCGCGGCCGTGAAGACCTGGCCGGAAACGCTCGCCGTGTCGAGGTCGCATCGGCTCCGCAGACCCGTCGGCGCGATCGGCAGGCCCCGGTCGAGCCCCAAGCCGATCAACTCGACCGGCGAGCACGCGGCACCACTCGCGACCCGTTCCGCGGCATGGTGCCCGGGCCGGGTTTCCGTTGCCCCAGCCCATAAACCGAGCACTCCGGCCGCGACGAGCGCGAGCAGCAACGCCGCCGCCGTACGCCGCGCGCGGTAGCCGTATCCGGCCAGGGCACCCCAGATCCAGTGGAACAGCCGCGACATCCGCCCGCCGAGAGCGTCCGGCGAACGGCGGCGCAGGTCGTCTTGCTGAGCGATCAGGATGGTGCGCGCATTGCCGTCGTGGCCCGCGGTCCGCTCAACTGCCGCCAGCTTTTGGTAGCCGGTAGCGTCGTAATACTCGGTGTGACAGCGAAGCAGGTGCAGCCACCGCCGCCAGCCGAAGGACGGATCGATTGCCGTGTAAGTGAATCCGTCCAGCCAGGCCAGTTCGGAATGGTCGCAATCGGCCCCGGTGCTGCCGTCGGGACACACAAGGTTGCCCGGCATGAACACTGTCGTGGCTTTCGCATCGGAGAGCCCCAGCAGCCGCCCTTCCGGCGACGTGACGCGTGTCGTCGCGGAGAACTCGAGCTGCCCGCCGATCTGCGCGCCCTGCAACCGCACCGCGCCGATTTCGCCGTTGCCGCTCAGTTCCGAGTCGCGGATCAGCATGCTGCGGCCGACCGTCAGGGTGTCCGCCTCGATGGCCGGTCCGAGGTCGTTGGAGACCTTGATGCTTTGGCATTCCAGCGGTCCGCCGACACACGCGCCGTTGAGGTGGATCGCGCCGTCGGCCGACGAACCGGTGATCCGCGTTCCCTGGTGCAGGTACAGGCCGCTGCCCAGCTCCGCCGAACTCGCCTCCAGCGCGAGCCCGTCCGGGTTGGAGATTTCCGCGTCCCGGCACAACAAGCTCCCGCCGATGCGCGCGCCGATCAGCCGGATCGCGCCGTCGGAGTTGGTGCCGGTGATCCGCATGCCGTCGGACAGATGCAGGTCGCCCGCGATCCGCACCCGGGACGCGTGCAGGCCCGGCATGCGCCCGCCGATCAAATACAGGTGCGGCAACGTCGCCTGGCGCGCGAGCACCGGCTGGTCGAAGACGCAGGCGAGCAGCATCAGTCCGGCGGTCGCGGTGGCGCCGTCGAGGTTCAGTTCGCCGGTGATGCGGGCGCGGGCCAGCATGATTCCGCGCGGGTCGAGGTCGCCGTGCCTGCCGAGCAGCACGTCCCGCAGCACCTCCGCGCGCACGAGGTGGTCCGGGTTTTCGGTTTCGGCGAGGTCGGCGACGTCGATCTGGTCGGCGCCGAGCAGTTCGCCTTCCCGGGCCGATTCGACCAACCGGCGTTCGAAGTCGCTGAGATCGGTCACCCGGGGCGCAGTCACGCCCGAAATCATGCCTGGTCCGAGACTCAGTCGCGACCAAGCTGGTCGGCGAGGTCCGCGAGTCCGGCTGCCTGGAGGTCGAACCGGTCGGCGAGAGCGGGCGGGTCGCCGACTGGGCGGCCGACGTACGCGGTGCGGAATCCCGCTTCCTGCGCCCCCCGCAGGTCCCAGGCGTGCGCGGCGACCATCAGCAGCCGCTCCGGCGCGCGTCCGGCGACGTCGATGGCGAGCCGGTAGACGTCGGGAGCCGGTTTGTAGGTGCGGGCGTCCTCGGCGGACAGCACGGTGTGCCAGCGCAGCCCGGCGTTCGCGCAGAGGTCGAGCAGTACGGTCCGGCTCGCGTTGGAGAGTCCGACCAGCGGGAAGCGTTCGGCAAGGCGGGCGAGCCCGTCCACAGTGTCCGGCCACGGCGGGAGCTGCCGAGCCGCGAGCGCCAGTTCGGCCGCGTCCCCGGTACCGACTGCGTCCGCGACAGCCTGCGCGGCTTCCCGGTCGATGACGTCGCTCGCGGCATACGGCCGTTCCCCGGCGACGATCCGGCCCTGCTCCTGTTCAACATGCTTCTGCCACACCGAAAGCAGCTGTTCGACCTCTGCCTCAGCGAGAGACGGCCCGAACTTCCGGATCCCCGCGCGGATTCCGGCCGGTTCGTCGACGAGCGTGCCGAGCACGTCGAACACGAGCACATCGATGTCCATGATCGCAACCTATCCGGACGTCCCGCACAGGGCAACCAGCGCCGTTCGCAGCCAGCGTCCGTATTCCGCCGCTGCCCAGCCATGGACGCGACGCAGGTGCACTATCATGTCCGCGCACAGCAAGGCATCCGTGGTGCTTGCGAGTTGTTCAATGTCCATAGTGGACACAAGAAGGCCATCACGCGCCGCGCGGGACCAGAATTCCCGGCACAGTCGCGCCGTTTCGCGCCGCCCGGACTGCGCCGCCTCGGCGATTTCCGGCTCCGCGCCTTCGGCCTGCGCCGCCACTTCGAGCAATGCTCCGGCGCGGTCTGCGATTCCGATCGTGACGTCGGCAAGCGCGTCCAGCCGTTCAGCCAAAGTCTCGGCGGTCATCGCGTCCCGCGCCCGAGGCCGGTGCGCAACGTCGACCGGCTCCGCGTCTCCCACGAGCGCTTCGTCGATGACCCGCCGGAACAACGCCGCCTTGGTGCCGAAGCGGACGTACACAGTCCTAGGCGCGACCCCGGCCCGGCGCGCGACCTGCGTCAGCGCGGTGGCCGCGTAGCCGTGTTCCAGAAACAGCTCCCTCGCCGCAGCGACGACGAGCGCCTCGGTCCGCGCGATGCGAGCGGCTCCGAACTCGGCCCTGGCGTCGGCCTTGACCTGGTCTTTCATCGGATGCATCATAACTGCATTGCAGTCTTACTGCATCAGTGGAGGTCAACGATGATTCCCACCCTCGACGGAGTGCATCACCTGAAGCTGCCGGTGGCCGACCTGGACCGGTCGTCAGCCTGGTACGCCGACCGGCTCGGCTACGCGGTCGCCCTGGAGTTCCGCCAAGACGGCCGCCGCACCGGCGTCACCTTGACGCATCCGCGCGGCGGACCGGACCTCGGCCTCGTGCTCAACCCGGACCTCGCCCGTGCCGCCGCCGGGTTCGACTACTTCTCCATCGGCGTCCCGGATCGCGCCGCCATCACCGAACTCGCCGACGATCTCACCCGCCGCGGCGAACAGCACGCGGGCGTCCATTTCGCGACCCTCGGCTGGATCCTGCCCGGCCTCCACGACCCAGACGGGCACGAAATCCGTTTCTACACCACCGAATCCCACACCACCCTCGACCCGGCGACGCCGCTGGTGATCGACGACGCGATCGCGTCCGCGCGAGCCGCCGAACAGGTGTGGCTGGCCAAGCATTAGTCCACTGTGGATGCTTTCCGCAGCCCGAAGAACGCCGCGACCACCACCGCGAGCCCGATCACGTACGCGAGCACCAGCAACCCGACGCGGCCGCTGAAATTGCCGCCCACCGGCGGAAGCACGAGAGAGAACACCGCGACGAGCGTGATCAGCACCGACCGCACACGACCGGCGGGCAACGAAGCGGCAAGCGGAATCGCCGCCCACAGCAGGTACCACGGCTGCACCACGGGCCCGAAAATCACGACTACGCTCAGCATCAGTCCGAGCGAGCGGACCGCGTCGATCCGGCCGGTCCACTGCCGCTGCAGCACCACGGCGATTCCGGCCGCGGTGAGCACGTACCCGATGATCTTGCCGACGCCGATCATCGTCTGCGTGATGTGCGCGCCGAACAGCGAACCGATGCCGCCGACGAGGAAGCCGAACCAGTTCGTGGGTGCCATCCAGCTGTTGACCTCCCCCGAGGTCGTCAGTGCCGACACCCAGCCGAACCCGATCCCGGTCGCCAGCGAAACCGCCGCGGACACCGCCACGAAGACAACCACCATCCCCGCGCCAGCGAGCAGGAATTCGCCGATCCGCCCGCGGCGACGGGCAAGCGCCGTGCCGACCGCGGCCAACGCGACCAGCGCGGGCACCTTCACCTCGGCACCGAGCGCTATGAGCAGCACGCCGCCGGCGAGCGGCCACCAGCGGATCCGATCGCCCACCGCGTCCAGCGCGACCGCCACGCCCGCGACCATCAGGCCGACCATGAGGGCGTCGTTGTGCATCCCGGCGACCACGTGCCACAGAACCAGCGGGTTCAGCACGCCCAGCCACAACGCGACCCGCGGCGACGCGCCCGCGGCAGCTGCCAACCGCGGCACTGCCCACGCGACCAGCACGAGCCCGGCCACCTCGACGAGCCGGTGCAGCGCGACGCCGACGATCGGATTCCCGCCGGACACCTGCGCGATGACCCGCTCGACCGCACCGAACAGCGGCCCGTACGGCGACGGCGTCTCGCGCCAGTAAACGCTGACCCGGCCGACGATGTCCGACGCCGAACCCAGCGCCTGCTGCGGGCCGACGACGTTGAGGTCAAACCCGTGCGCGGCCACCGCGCCCTGCGCGAGATAACTGAAGACGTCCCCGCTGAACAGCGGCGGCACGACGAGCAACGGCCCGCACCACAACGCGAGCGTCCACTTCAGCCAACCAGCGTCGGGGGTGTCCGAGGCGAGCACGCGCCCGCCGAGCAGCGCCCACGCGAGCACGACCAGCCCGACCCCGGCGATCCCGCCCGCGAACGGCAGCACCCCGGACATCCCGGCGGCCCCGGCGTACACCGCGGCGGCCAGCAGCAGCACCCCGCCGAAACCGGTCCAGCGCACGCTCGCCGCGGACGCGAAACCGAAGAACCGCACGGGCCGCGAGAGCGTGACCGGCTGACTACTCATCGAAGACCTGCGCACGACATGCGGCGATCGTAGTAGCCGCCACCCGCACCAGCCCCCGCGCCACCGCCGCCGCGCACACCCCGGCTACCGGCCGCGAGGGGAACCCTGAGGGAATCTGATTCCCTCAGGGTTCCCCTCACGTACCACGCCCAGCTTGAGTCCACAAAGGACTTGGTCAGTTTTGGTCGCGGGTGATGACGCCGCAGGCGTACCGGGAGCCCGCGTCGCCGGTCGCCTTGGTCTTTTCGTCCGGAACGGGGGCACTGGGGTCGTTCCGGACGGCGTAGCGGTCGGCGGGGATGTTCGCGAAATTGTCGGACTTCGAGTGCACGATGATCGAGGTCCCGTTAGGACCGAACAGCTGGTCCAAGGTGAAGGTGTCGAGCACGAACTTCGTGTACCCGCGGCCGTTCGACCGCACGAGCACCGACGGAAGCTGGCCGATGGGCAACCCGGTGTGGTGGTCCATCGGCATCAGGTGGCCGCCCGCCGCGGTGAACGGGTTTTTCGGGTCGCCGACGGTGCAGTTTCCCTTTTCGTGGACGTGCATGCCGTGGAAACCGGGGGTGAAATGACCGGTGAGGTACACCTCGACCCAGACGGCGTTCGCCCGGCTGTCGGCGGTGAACCACGCGGAGCCGACCTCGTTGCCCTTGGCGTCCTTCAGCGTGGCGGAGGCGGAGTCGCCGTCGCGGTAAGCCGCCCCGGCGGGCTGCCGGGCGGTGTCCGGCGACTGCTGCCCGAGCTGGCTGCTCGCCGCCGGTGCCACGCCAATGACCAGTGCGCAGGCACCCAACGCGCCTGCCACCAACTTAGTTCTGCGCACGGTATCTCCCTGAGGGCACTGGTGAGCTATGACCGATACAGAATCGGGCCTCGCCTTCTCCGTGACCAGGGGCCAGATGGAACTAAAAGAATCCGGCACGCGGCGGAATGTCCATCTTGCGCGGAACTCCCGATCCGGAAGAATGCTCGGCGATCAGCCGCTTCACCGTCTCGTACACCGGTTTCGGGGAATAATCGTCGCGCAGCAATCCGAACCGATTCTCCCGCGGACCGCTCGACAACCCGTCGCGCAGCCCGAAAATCTCATACGTGTCCACGCCCACCTCGGATGCCAGTCCGAACACCGTGCGCGCAACGGATTCCATCACGCGCACCTGTTGCTCCTCCGAATTCTCCGGTCCAGTCGGCCAACCGGTCTCGGTGATGTGCATCGGCACGCTCGCTGGGATACCAATCGCCGACGCTGACTCTCGAAACGACCGAACGACGTGAGTCACCGCGCCGACCAATGCGTCGGCGGGCACCGGACGGAAGACGTCCGGAAAGAAGTCCAATCCGAGAAAATCAATGCGATTCAGCACTTCTGGGTCTACCGCCGAGCGCACCGCTTCCCAAAACGGATCGCCGGGCAGCGCGACCGCGGCATTGAACCCGATCATCACGTCGACCCCCAGCCGCGCCCGTTCATCCAACGCAGCCGCAAGCCCGGCGCCGAGCGCCTCGTAACAGCCAGGACTGCCGCCGTCCAGCGGCGCAGGAACGTTGACCTCCTCGCAGACCTGCAGTTTCCCGCCGCCCAACTCGGCAACCTCGCGAACCGCCGCGCGCACCGCGTCCGCGAACCCGTCCGGATCGACTTCCGGGCTGCCGTAGCCGAGCACGTAGTCCACCACTCGCCCGTCGCCGAGGTACGGCACCGCGTCCGGCGGCGTCGGCTCATGCGGGCCCCGGTAGCTGCGATAGCACCGGACGTAGAACCGTTCCGCGCCCTTCGCCAGGTCCCGCAACGCTTCCGCGGTTTGTTCGACGTCCTCCGGCGGCGCGTCGATGAAGGTTTCCAGCCGCACCAGATCCGTGCTGACGACGCCGGGCCACACACCAAAGGTGATCATGACCGCCCCTCTCCAGTAGTCGTATACGAACAACCGTACTCGTATACGACTAGCGTGCGCTACCCTGGTCCGGTGCCGACGAACGCTCTCGACAACCCGCTGGTGCTGCCGATGCTCGGGCTGCTCGTGGAAACCCCGCGCCACCAGTACGCGCTCCTGCGCGAACTCCGCACGCGCTACCCGTTCCTGAACCCGAAGACGTCGACGGTGTACACGCTGGTCGGCACGCTGACCCGGCACGGACTCGTCGCACCGGACGGCGACGGCGACCCGCAGCCGGTGCGGCTGACCGATGACGGCCTCGCCGATTTCCGCGAACGGATCGAACGGCAGCTCCGCGACGCCGACCCGAACCTCGACTCCCGGTTCCTGATCGCGCTGGCCTACCTCGGCGCCCTCCCGCCGGCACGCGCGGTCACCCTGCTGCGAGACCGGGCAGAACGGGTCCGAGACCAGCACCGCGAGCTTTCCGCGACGCTCGATAACGCCGATTTGCCGGAAATGCAGATGATCGAGGTGCATTTCCTGGTTTCCCGGCTCCGCCACGACGCCGCGTGGCTCGCCCGCACCGCCGACCGGATGGAGAGCGGAGACCTCGTCCCGCCCCGGTGATCACAGCTTTCATCGTGATTTCATCGCCGCCCCTTACCGTGCGCGAGTGCCCGGCGGAAGCCGGCCGGGCAGAGGCGAAGGCGGGGGTATGACCGGAGAATCCGGATCAGTGGTCGACGCCGCGTCGGCCGGGGTGGAAAACCTGGCGGACTCGGCGCTCGCGGGACTCGACAAGGCGGGGCCGGTCGGCGACCTGGCGCGGCCCGTGGTGTCCGCGCTGCGCAACGTGTGGGAGGGCTACTTCGGCGCCCCGGTCCCGCCCGGCAGCACCAACTGGAACGCTTACACGCACCAGCAGCTGTACCAAATGCTGTGGGAGAAGGCCGACGTCGGCGACGTCAGCACGGTCGCCGCGGAATGGCAGCGGCACGGTTCGGAAATGCGCACGCACGCCGATTCGCTCAAATCGCAGCAGGAGACGCTGCACGAGAACTGGAGCGGACAGGCCGCCGAACGCGCGTCCGGACGGCTGGGTTCGCTCGGCGACCGCGCGTCCGGGATCGGCGACCGCGCCGGGACGGTCGGCGGCGCGGCCCAGAACGCGGGCGATTCGCTCGCCGTCGCGCGCAACACCATGCCGAAGCCGCCAGGCGACCCGACTGGGGGCGCAGTCGCCGCCGCGGCGGCCGGAGCGGGTGCGGGCGCGGTCATCGGCGGGATCCTCGGGGCCGGGGCGGGCGGCATCGGCGCCGGTCCGGGCGCGTTGATGGGCGCGGCGATCGGCGCGGTCGCGGGCGGCGGGGCGAGCCTGTTCGCCTCGAATGTCGCTGCGGCGGACCAGAAAGCCGAAGCGGTGCACGTGATGCAGCGCTACGAAGCCAGTCTGCACAAGAGTTCGCACGCGATCAATCCGCCGCCCGCCGGGGCTACCACCGCGGATTCCTACGGCGCGGACGATTCGACCAGCGCGTCGAGCTACGCCGGTCCGCTCGGCGGAGCCGGATCAGGCGCGGGCAGTGGCATGCCGTGGGGCGCGCTGACCACGGCGGCGCCGGTCGAATCCGGCCTGTCCGCCGGAATTCGCTCCGCGCTCGGCATGGAGGGCGCGATGCTCGCCCGCAACGCCGCGATGGCGGAGATGGCCGCCGCTCGCGCGGCCAGCGGCAACGGCATGATGCCCGGCCGCGGCGCGGGCGCCGCGCAGGAGGAGGAAGAGGAGCACAAGAACAAGATGCCGGTGCTCGACCAGCCGCTCCTGCACCCCGAGGACAAGACCATCAGCCCGGTGATTGGGCTGTGAAAGACAGGAGCACCCGATGACTGGCCACGAGGTCGCCCCGAACGCGCTGGACCGCCAGGTCGCCGCGCTGGGCAGACTCGGCGAGCAGACCGGGGAACTCGTCGGTTCGGCGGGACGGCTCGCCGACCGGCTCCCGCAACTGGGCACCGCACCGCCCGCACTGCATTTGGCGCAGCGGCTGCGCGAGGCCGCCGGACACGCCGGTCTCACTGGCGAGCTGGGCGCGGCCGACACCGAACTGACCGGGTTCCACGAGGCGCTGCAGGCAGGCATCCGGCGCTATCAGGAGCACGAATCCGGGGTGCAGCAAGCATTCCAGCGGCTCGAACGGCAAGCCGAATGACCGCCGCACTGCCCCGTGTCGGCGACGAAACCGTCCACATCGGACTCGTCGAAGCCGACCTGCTGGCCGCGCACGCCGGGGCGAGCTGGCCGTTTCCGTTGCAGGTCCCGTCTTACGGCCGGATCGAAGGCGAACGCGAGATCCTGTTCGCCACCGCCGGGCAGGCGCTGCAGGCGCGCGGGCTCGCCGACGACTCCGGGCCGGACGGTCTCGCCGCGGAAGCCGTGACCGCGCTGCGCGAACGTCGCGGCATCGTTGATTTGGTGGTGGCGGACGCCGAGGGGGCGACCGCCGTCACCGCACTCGTCTACCGGTCCTCGGCGCTGATCTGCCGGCAGCGGCTCGAGGCCGACACGCTGTCGGTGCGCCGGGTGGACGAGACCGCGCTGGTGGACGCCGTGCTCGCGGAAATCCCGCAGGTGGAGGCGGCCCGCACGATGCCGGTCACGCTGCCCGCGCACGCGGTCAAGGAGGCGATAGCGCTCTCCGACGACGAGGACGACACCTCCCGCGCCCACCGCTTGCGCGATCTCGTCCGCGACAGCGGCGGCGACCCGGCGGCGCTGGACAGCCTCGTCGGCCTGGTCGTCCCGCTGACCGGCCGCGGCCAGCTCGGCGCGACCCGCGACGGGCGCACCCGGGAGGGCCGCGAACTGTCCTGGATGGACGGACCGCGCGGCCGAGTCCGGATCAACCCCGCGCGCGACGGCTGGCTCAGCGTGAACTCGCTGCGCCCGGCCGACCTGCGCTTCGCCCTCGGCGAGCTGGCCACCGCCGCGCGGCGGCCGCGATGACCACACCGAAACCGACCGGAGGACCTTCCGTGCCGATCCAAGACTCGGCGGCCTGGCTCGCCGACTACCAGAAAAACCTGTCCCGGCTGCAGGCCAACGCCGAGGCCGCGAGCGCGAGCCTCAGCCGCGTCGGCGGCCGGGCCGCTTCTCCGCGCGGCGAGGTCGAGGTCGAAGTGGGCCCGAGCGGCGCGCTGACCGACCTGCGCCTGAGCCCCGCCGCCCGCGCGCTGGAAGCGGACGCGCTCGCCCGGCTCATCCTGGCCACCGTGCACGACGCGCACCGCCAGGCCGGTGCCCAGGTCGTGGACATCATGACCGACTACGTCGGCGACGGCCCCGCGCTCCAACTCGTCCGCGACAACCTGCCGGTCGAGGCCGCCCCCGCGGCACCGCGCCAGGAAGACGACTACTTCGCGAACCCGGGGATCATCTCGTGACCGCCGGCTTCGAGGTCGACCCCGCGCAGTTGCGTCGGCACGCGGCCACCGTCGGCGATCTTGCCGACCGGCTCGGGAATGTCGCCCGCAGTGCCCCGTCCGGACTCGGCGACCAGGCGCTCGGCGTCTTCGTGCAGTTCCTCACCGCGGGCCTGCAGTCGGCGGTCGGCAAGACCAACGACGCCGTCTCGCACGCATCATCCACTGTGGACAAAGTGAGCGCGAACCTGACTCAGGCGGCGGAAAGCTACGAACGCCGCGACCAGGGCAACGCGGCCGCGCTGCCGGGGAAGGACCTCCCGTGACCGACTCCAGCCAGGTGCTGGCAGACCTGAAAACCACCACGCAGGCAGTCGAAAACCACGACTGGGTGTCCGCGGGACTCGGCGGCGGCGCCACCGCGCTCGACCTGCTCGGCGCGTCGCAGGACCCGCTCGCCGCGCTGACGTCGGCTGGCTTCGGCATGATCACCGAACTGGTGCGGTTCCTGGAGGAGCCGCTGAAACAGTTGCAGGGCAACCCGGACTCGGTGTCGTCGCACTCGCAGGGCATGGAAGGCGGCGGTCAGCAGGTGTCGTCCGTCGCGGACGACTACCGGCAGTCCGCGGGCCCGGAAACGTCGGGATGGAGTGGTTCTTCGGCGTCCAGCTACCGCGACAACAGCTCGCAACACGCGGACTGCGTCGAAGCGGTCGGCCAGGCGGGCATCGCGATGGCCAAGGCGGCTACTGGCGCGGGGAAGGTCGTCGCGAAGGCGCAGCAGGAGGTCGGCGGGCTCATTTCGGAGGCCGTCGGGCAGATTATCCAGCTGATGACGCAGGCGTTCGCCGCCGCGCAGGCGACGTTCGGCGCGAGCATCGCGGCGGCGATCCCGCAGGCGGTGGCGATCGCTACCCAGTACGGCGGGCAGATCGCGCAGAAGCTCGGGGTTCTGCTGTCGGATTCGGATAATTTGCTGCAGCTGATCACGTCGGTGACGCAGGGGCTGGAGGCCGCTACGCAGCTGATGACGAAGCTGAGCGAGGCTTCGAAGAGCGGTTCTGAGGACTCCAGCTCTTCGGATTCTTCGCAGACTTCTTCGCGTTATCCGGCTTCTTCGCAGTACGCGGATTCGGACGAGTACAGCCCGCGCACTCCGGTCAGCTCGGCCCAGCAGAGCTGACGAGTTCGACCTCGAAGCCGTCGTCGTTCTGCAGATACGCGGCATAATGCTCCGCGCCGCCCGCATGGGGGTGTTTCTCCGGGAACATCAGCTGCCACCCGCGCCGGGCGGCGTCGGCGGCCAACTGCTCGACCGTCGCGGTGTCTTTGACGTGAAAAGCGAGGTGATTCAGCCCCGGACGGCAGCGATCATGCCGGTCCGCGGTCAGCGCCGGGGATTGCTCGACCACCAGATACGTCGGCCCGAGCCGCCAGCTGCGTCCGGCCGCCCAGTCCTGGAACCGCTGATATCCCAGTTCCTCCAGCAGCCATCCCAGCGACGCCACCGCGCGGCCGAGATCCGGCACCCACAACTCGACATGGTGCAGGGTCCCGTGTTCACTCACGAGGGACCCCGATCCGAGCTGAGCACCACCCGCAGCTCCCGGTCCAGCTCCGCCCCCGGTTCGACGTCCAAATCCGTCCGCAGCCGTTCCCGCATCCGCCGATGCACGGCCAGCGCATCGGCCCGGCGGCCACCGCCATGGAGCGCCCGCATCAGCAGCACCGCCAGCGGCTCCCGATGCGGATGCACCGCCAGCAGCGCCGACAGCTCGTGCACCACCTCGTCGGTCCGCCCGAGTTTCAACTGCAGCAAGGCTTTCTCCTGCACCAACGTCAACCGCCGTTCGGTCAGCCGCAGCCGCTCCCCCTCGACGAACGGGCCCGGCAGCCCCGCCAACGGCTCGCCGTGGAACAGAGCCAACGCACCGGCGTAAGCATCAACGGCGGCAGCCGGATCGCCGCTATGAGTGGCGGTCGTGGCTTCCGAGATTCGATCGGTCAGCTCGGTGACGTCCAGCCGCACTCGCTCCCGGGCGAAGCGGTATCCACCGCGATCGCTGCCTATTACTGAGTCTTCCGTTCGCTCACCAACCGCACGCAGGCATTTCCGCAGCCGATGTACGTACACCGGCACCACCCGGCCACCGGTGCCTGGCGGTTCCAGCCCCCACACGCCGTCGAGCAGCTCCCCAGGGCTGACCGTCTCGCCGGGGCGCAGGACCAGCGCCGCCAGCAGCGCCTGCTGCCGCACCGGGCCCAGGTCCAGCAGGTTCGGTCCCCGCCAAGCCTGCAGCGGGCCCAGGACACTGAACCGCAGCGAGTCCGGACCGGCCTGAGCCGGGGCCGAGCCGGGCGTGACCAGGCCGTGGTCGAAGGCGTAGACGATGGCCGCCGCCCGGTCGCGAAGGCGGAGTTTCGCGCACACCCGCTCGAAATGCGCCTCGACGGTACTCGCGGAAATCCCCAGCGTTCCGGCGATTTCCGCGTCCGTCAGCCCGCGCGCGACCGCCGTCAGCACATCCAGTTCGCGCGGCGTCAACAACCCGGACGGCACCGTCGGGCGATCGGAAGCCGCCTGGCGATAGGTCGTGAGCACGCGTCCGGTGACCGCCGGATCGAGCCACGCCTCGCCCATCGCGACGGCTCGCACCGCGCGGATCAGGTCCTCCGCCGAGGAATCCTTCAACACGTACCCGACGGCACCCGCACGCAGCACTCCGGCGAGCAGCTCGTCGTCGTCGAAAGTGGTCAGCGCGAGCACCGGCGGCCGCGGGCCGGACGCGCGCAGCCGTCGCGTCGCCTCGATGCCGTCGACGCGCTTCATCCGCAGGTCCATCACCACAACGTCAACCCCGCCGGCCGCTTCGAGCGCGGCCGGGACCTCGTCGCCGTCCGCGCACTCCCCCACCACCACGAACCCGTCGCGGCGGCGCAGGATCAACCGCAGCCCGGACCGCACCAATTCCTGATCGTCGACCAGCAAGACCCGCATTTCCCCGGCGGCAGCGGTCACGACACGACCTCGCGCGCCAACGGCACCGTCACGTCGACCACCCACTCGCCGCCCTCGGGTCCAGCAGTCAACCGCGCACCAAGCTGACCCGCGCGCGCCGTCATACCCGCCAGCCCCGAGCCGCCCGAATTGCGCGCGCCGCCGTTGTGTCCATTGCGGACAGTCAACCGGGCGTCTTCAGCGCTGATCTCCAGCCGTACCAAGGCTTTCTCCGCCGGGGCATGTTTGACCACGTTCGCCAGCGACTCCTGGACGATCCGGTAGAGCCCCAGCCCCACCGTAGTGTCGACCGCGGTCACGTCGCCCTCCAGTTCGTAATCCGCGACCAGCCCGGCCGCGCACGTTTCGGCCACCAGCTCCGCGATGTCGCCCGCACCGGGCAACGGCCGCGTCCCCGCCGACTCCTGCGAGAGCAATCCAACCGTGCGGCGGATATCGGCCATCGCCGCCCGTCCGATCCGCTCCGCCTCGGTGAGCGCCGCGACGGCCTCGTCGATGTCGCGATCCGTGCGCAACCCGTGCCGCGCGCCCGTGACGTGCAGCAACGTGATGCTCAGCGAATGCGCGACGACGTCGTGCACCTCGCGCGCGATCCGCTGCCGCTCGCCGAGCCTCGCCTGTTCGCGCACGGCCTCCTGCTTGCCGCGCTCGGCGTCCAGCGCGCGCACGTACCAGCGCAGCATGAACCCGGCGGCCATCCCGACCACGACCGCGAGCGTGTACACGGGGAACCCGACGAGCCCGACCGTCAACGCGGCGGCCCCGAGCAGCGCGACCGCCCCGCCGGTCGCCGCGAACGCGACCCGCGCCGTCGCGATGGACCCCAGTTCGCCGGTGAGCACGGCCAGCGGCATCGGCGCGAAGTCCGGCACCACCGGGTACGCCAGCAGCAGCCCGATCCCGGCGAGCATCCCGAGCGCCTTCAGCCACGACGGCGCGAGCCGCCCGGTGAACGCGAACAGCAGCGACGACGACGTGGCCAGCAGAAACCCTGCGATCGCGACCGGCAGCGCGGGCCCGACCCGCTGTCCCACCGCCACGACCAGCCCGATCACCGTGAAGGCGGTCGTCCCCATCGGCACCCACCAGGGCAGCGTGAGCCCGGACTGGGCCAAGCCGTCCGCCAGCCGGCTCCGCAGCCGGTCCCTCGCTGTCTCCCACACGGGGTCCAGCCTAGAAAACCGCATCGGAAGCCGCCGGGCGTATCGGCGATACGATGCCGCGTGCGCTTCGTTCGCCTCTTCCTCCTGCTGGCACTGCTGCCCCTCACCGCGTGCGCGACCGGGAAGGACGCGGTCAGCCAGTCGGACACCTTCGAATTCGTCTCGCCGGGCGGGCAGACGACCATCCACTATCCCGTGCCGCAGCGCAAAAAGGTAGCGGAGCTCAAGGGCCCGAGCCTGCGCGAGCCCGGCAAGGACATCTCGCTGGCCGATTACTCCGGCAAGGTCGTCCTGCTGAACCTCTGGGGCGCCTGGTGCGGGCCGTGCCGGGCCGAATCGCGCACCTTGCAGACCATCGCGGACGCCGGGCGGGGTCGCGGGATCCAGGTGCTCGGCCTCAACGTCCGCGACAACCAGAAGTACGCCGCCGACTTCGTCAAGGATCTCGGGCTCGGCTACGAGTCGATCTTTGATCCCTCCGGCCGGGTCGCTCTGCGACTGCGCGGCCTCCCGCTGGCCGCCGTGCCGATCTCGCTCGTCGTCGACAAACAGCAACGAGTCGCGGCCGTCTATCTCGGCGCCGTCCTGCGCACCGACGTCCAGCCGACCCTGGACAGCCTGCTCGCCGAGTAGACCGGCCAAGGTCCAGACCGTTCGGGCGGCGTGCGCATACCATGGGCGGATGACCGCGAGTGGCTACAACCGCCGGGAGCGTCCCGCCAAGCCCGCGCTGAGCCGCGAGGGCATCGTCGCGGCCGCTCTCGACGTCGTGCGCCGCGAAGGGGCCGAGCGCGTCACCATGCGGCGGCTCGCGAAGGAACTGGACACCGGACCGGCCTCGCTCTACGTCTACGTCCGCGACACCGACGAACTCCACGCCGCCGTGCTCGACGAACTCCTCGGCGAAGTCACCGCCACGACCGCCGATGGCGACTGGCGCAGTCGCTTGTGGACAGTCGTGTCCACCTACCGCGACGTTCTCTACGCGCACCCCGGGCTCGCCCGCGTCGCGCTCGTGACCCCCTTGAACGGGCCGAACTACCTCGCCATCGTCGACACCGTGCTCGGCCTCCTCGCCGAAGCCGGCGTGCCGTCCGGCCCCGCCGCGTGGACCGTCGATCTGCTGCTGCTCGTCGCCACCGCCAGCGCGGTCGAGCACAGCACCCGCAAGGACCGCCCGGACTCCGACCAGCGGCACGACGCGCTCGCCGAAACCGTCCGCGGCCTCTCGCCCGAAACGCATCCGCACATCGTCGCGGCGAGCGAGAACCTGTTCTCCGGCAACGGAGACGCGCGTTCCCGGTGGGCGATCGACGCCCTTCTCAACGGCGCGCGCACCACCCCGCTTCCCGACTAAATGGTTCAGACCAGAAGAAAACGAGTTTCCCAAGAGTCCATAATGGACCAGTACGCCGGAATAGCGGCGTTAACGGGCATAATGTCCGCTTGATCGATCCGCTCCAATTCGGCAGTTGATGCGCTCCCTCCTTTCGTAGGTTCCCGGAAAATTTCCGCCGATCTACCTTTGCAGTGGTCGGATCCACCTCCCCACCCTTTCCGATTTCTTTTTCTGCATGTCCAAAGGAGTACGCAGGATGCAGATCAGAAAAACGTCCGCACTCGTTTCCCTGCTCGCCGCGGCCGGCCTGGCCGCGGCGATGGGCGCGACCCCTGCCGCCGCGGCCGCCGCCCAGCACCACCCGCAGCACCTCAAGCACGGCCTCGGGCTGAACGTCGCCGGGCTGAAGGCCGCGCAGTCCCGGATGCACGCCCACGCGAACTCCGCGCTCCCCGTGCACCCCCGAGCCACCGCCGAACTGCCCTCCAGCGGCGACCTCACCCAGTACGCCAACGCCCCCGGCGACCAGGGCCAGGTCGGCTCGTGCGTCACCTGGGCCACCGGCTACACCGGCTACGGCGTGCTGATGAACGAGCAGGGCATCACCGGCGGCCCGATGGCCCCGATGTTCATTTACTCCCAGATCGCCAAGGGCAATGACCAGGGCACCTGGGCGAGCGTCGCGCTGCCGATGGAACAAGAGCAGGGCATCGACACCAAATCCGACTACTGGCAGGGCGATTTCGACTACACCACCCAGCCCGACCAGAACGAAAAGGCGAATGCCGCGCACTACAAGCTGTCCGGCTACACGCAATTGTCGTCGAGCGGCGACGCGGCGCGGTCCGACATCGAGAACGCCATTTCCCAGGGCGAGCCGGTCGCGATCGGGTTCAATGTGCACCAGAGCTTCATGAACCTGGATTCCTCGACCGCGAGCGACTACTCGTATATGCCCGGCGATTCGAGCAGCGACCCGGTCGTCGGCGGGCACGAAGTGACCATCGTGGCCTACAACGACCAGGGCGTGAAGATCGAGAACAGCTGGGGATCCGGCTGGGGCGCAAGCGGTTTCGTGACCGTGCCCTGGTCGTTCTTCAGCACCGGCGACGTCGACGAGGTCAACGCGATGGGCAAGCTCGTCCAGAGCTGACCCCACGCGATTGAACGACAAAAAGGGCTCCTTGCGGGAATTCCCGCAAGGAGCCCTTTTTTGATCAGCGGATCAGGAAACTCAGACCAGGTCGTACCGGTCGTTGTTCATGACCTTGTGCCACGCGGCGACGAAGTCGCGCACGAACTTCTCCTTGGCGTCGTCGCTGCCGTACACCTCGGCGACGGCGCGCAGTTCGGAGTTCGAGCCGAACACCAGGTCGTTGCGGGTGCCGGTCCACTTGACCTCGCCGGTGGCGAGATCGCGGGCCTCGAAGGACTCCGCGTGCGGGCCCTCGCCGTCAGCCGGCTTCCACTCGGCGCCCATGTCGAGCAGGTTGACGAAGAAGTCGTTCGTCAGCGTGCCCGGCCGGTCGGTGAGCACACCGGCAGCCGAGTTCTGGTAGTTCGCGCCCAGCACGCGCAGGCCGCCGACCAGCACGGTCATCTCCGGCGCGCTCAGGTTGAGCAGGTTCGCCTTGTCGACCAGCAGGTACTCCGACGGCAGCGGGTTGGCCTTGCCGCGGTAGTTGCGGAACCCGTCGGCCTTCGGCTCGAGCGGCGCGAACGAGTCCGCGTCGGTCTGCTCCTGCGTCGCGTCGGTGCGGCCCGGCGTGAACGGAACGGTGATGTCGACGCCGCCGTCCTTCGCCGCCTTCTCGACACCGGCCGCGCCGGCCAGCACGATCAGGTCGGCGAGCGAGATCTTCTTGCCGCCGGTCTGCGCGCTGTTGAACGCCTCCTGGACGCCCTCGAGCGTGCGCAGCACCTGAGCCAGCTCGTCGGGCTCGTTGACCTCCCAGCCGCGCTGCGGCTCGAGGCGGATGCGGGCGCCGTTCGCGCCGCCGCGCTTGTCGCTGTGGCGGTAGGTCGACGCCGACGCCCACGCGGTGGACACCAGCTGCGCGACCGAAAGGCCCGACTCGAGGATCTTCGCCTTCAGGTCCGCGACGTCCGCGTCGTTGACCAGCTCGTGGTCGACGGCCGGGACCGGGTCCTGCCAGATCAGCTCTTCCTGCGGCACCAGCGGGCCGAGGTAGCGCTGGATCGGGCCCATGTCGCGGTGGGTGAGCTTGTACCAGGCGCGGGCGAAAGCGTCCGCGAACTGGTCCGGGTTCTCGTAGAACCGGCGCGAAATGGGCTCGTAGATCGGGTCGAAGCGCAGCGCGAGGTCCGAGGTCAGCATGCTCGGCGCGCGGTTGAGCTCACCGCTCTCCGGGTCCGGCACGGTGCCCTGCGCGGCGTTGTTCTTCGGCTTCCACTGGTGCGCGCCGGCGGGGCTCTTGGTCAGCTCCCACTCGTAGGTGAACAGGTTGTGGAAGAACCAGTTGCTCCACTGCGTCGGGGTCGGGGTCCAGGTGACCTCGAGCCCGCTGCCGATCTGGTCGCGGCCCTTGCCGCTGCCGAAGCTGTTCTTCCAGCCGAGGCCCATCTGCTCGATCGGGGCGGCCTCGGGCACCGGGCCGACGTTCGCGTCCGCGTCGCCGGCGCCGTGCGTCTTGCCGAAGGTGTGGCCGCCGGCGATGAGGGCGACGGTCTCCTCGTCGTTCATCGCCATCCGGGCGAACGTCTCGCGGATGTCGCGCGCCGAGGCGATCGGGTCCGGGTTGCCGTTCGGGCCTTCCGGGTTCACGTAGATGAGGCCCATCTGGACCGCGGCGAGCGGGTTGTCCAGCTCGCGGTCGCCCTTGTAGCGCTCGTCGCCGAGCCAGGTGCGCTCCGGGCCCCAGTAGATGTCCTCGTCCGGCTCCCACACGTCGGCGCGGCCGCCGGCGAAGCCGAAGGTCTTGAAGCCCATGGTCTCGAGCGCGCGGTTGCCCGCGAAGACCATCAGGTCGGCCCACGAGATCTTCTTGCCGTACTTCTTCTTGACCGGCCACAGCAGGCGGCGCGCCTTGTCCAGGCCGACGTTGTCCGGCCAGCTGTTCAGCGGCGCGAACCGCTGCTGGCCGCCGCCCGCCCCGCCGCGGCCGTCGTCGATCCGGTAGGTGCCGGCGCTGTGCCAGGCCATCCGGATGAACAGCGGGCCGTAGTTGCCGAAGTCGGCCGGCCAGAATTCCTGCGACGTGGTGAGCAGCGCGTCGACGTCGCGGGCCAGCGCGTCGAGGTCGAGGCTCTTGAACGCCTCGGCGTAGTCGAAGTCCCCGCCCATCGGGTCCGCCGCGGGGGCGTGCTTCCGGAGGATCTTCAGGTTGAGCTGGTTCGGCCACCAGTCACGGTTCGCGGCGCCCTCGGAGGGGTACCCCATGCGGCCGGTGACCGGGCATCCCGCCGTGCGGTCGTCGGCAACGGAATCAAGCGATTCGGACAACAGAAATCCTTCCGGGAATCAGGTCTTGCTCAGGAACTCGGCACAGCGGAACAAGCGGGGCAGCGCCCCCAGTAGACGACCTCGGCTTCCTCGACGACGAAACCGTGCGTCTGCGAAGCGGTCAGGCAGGGAGCCTCGCCGACCGCGCAGTCGACGTCCTCGATGGCACCGCACGAGCGGCACACGACGTGGTGGTGGTTGTCCCCTACCCGGGCCTCGTACCGCGCGACCGAACCGGGCGGCTGGATGCGCCGCAGCAGCCCCGCCTCGGTCAGCGCGCGCAGCACGTCGTAGACGGCCTGGTGGGAAACCTCGCCGAGATCCGCGCGCACCATGCCGATGACGGATTCGGTGTCCGCGTGCGCGTTGGCGTGCACCGCGGAGAGCACGGCCACCCGAGGGCGCGTGATCCGCAAGTGCACTCCGCGCAGCAGCTGCTCGAAGTCCGCGGTCGTCGGCATGCCCCGGAGTCTGCCGGATTTTCTGGAATGAATCAAGAATCTGTCACCCACTCCGGTTGTCCTCCTCCTGGCGGTCGCTTGACAGCGCCGGCGGGCTACTGTGAGTAGGCCAAAGAGACGCCCGACACATCCGAGGTGACGCCAGAAATGACCGAGGCCGTCGAATCGCCCAGTTCGCACCCGGTCGGGGTCGATATCACGCGAGCGAGCATCGCCCGGGTGTACGACGCCGCGCTGAACGGCACGAACAACTACGAGATCGACCGCAGGGTTCTCGAGCAGGTCGCGACGGTGGCCCCGGAGGTCGCCGACCTCGCCTGGGCCAACCGCAACTTCCTCATCCGGGCCTGCCGCTTCCTCGCCACCCAGGGCCGGGTCACCCAGTACCTCGACTGCGGCTCCGGCCTGCCCACCGCGGAGAACACGCACCAGGTCGTGCAGCGGATCATCCCGGAGGCCCGCGTCCTGTACGTGGACAACGACCCGGTGGTTCTCGCGCACGGGCGCGCGCTGCTCGAGGAGAACGAGAACACCCGCTTCATCGACGCGGACATCTTCAAGCCCGAGCAGATCCTGCAAAACGAGACCGCGCGCGAGTTCCTCGACTGGACGAAGCCGATCGCGTTGCTGCACAACGGAACCCTGCACCACTACCTCGGCGACGACTACGCGGAGATGATGCAGACCTACGTGGACGCGCTGCCGTCCGGGTCGTTCGTCGTGATCGCGCACTTCCTCGACCCGGAGACGCCCGAGCACAGCGAGATCGCCCGGCGGATGGAGGAGAAGTTCACGCACAGCCCCATGGGCAGCGGCGTCTTCCGCACCTGGGAGCAGATCGGGCGGATGTTCGGCGGCACCGAACTGGTCGACCCGGGCCTGGTGCTGTGCGAGGACTGGTGGCCGGACGGCCCGCGCTACCAGCCGCTGAACCAGGTCCAGGAGTGCATCGCGGGCGCGGTCGGCCGGAAGGCCTGACGCTTCCCGCTGCGGTTGGAGCGGGTGTTCGCGTGCGTGAGGGCCACCCTGAGGGAATCTGATTCCCTCAGGGTGGCCCTCACGCATTCGCGGAACCCTTCACGGACGGTCGACGATGCGGAAATCCAGCTCGGACAACGGCGAATCCGGGTTGAGCGCCACGCCGACCGTGCGCAGGGTGTCGTCGAGGATCGACCAGACCCAGCGGGCGAGCAGCTGGCGCAGATCGTCGCGGTCGATGCCGCGCGGGGCCTCGAGCCAGTGCGCGGTGCTGGATTCGACCAGCCCGACCAGTCCGTAGGCGATGGTCTCGCCGACCCGCTGGTCCGCGCCGAACAGGCCGAGGTAGTACTCGAACAGCACGGTCAGCTGCCGGGCGATCGCGGTCTTGACGTCCGCGACGACGTCGCGCGGCCCGGTCACCGACTGGCGCATCAGATATTGGTAAAGCTCGCGGTGCTCGGAAAGCCATTCGATGTGCGCGCCGATCGTCGCGTGCACCATATCGCGCGGAGTTCCGGAAACTCCCCACAGCGGCGAGAATTGCGCGCCGATCATTTCCGCCGCGCGCAACGCGATAGCGCGCTGCAGATCCGCGGTGTCGGCGAAATGCTTGTAAATGCGCGTGCGAGCGACACCGGCCTCGTCGGCGATCTGCTCGGTGGACACCTCCGGCCCGTATCGGGCGATCGCGCGCATTCCGGCTTCCACGAATTCCCGGCGCCGGCGTTCCCGCTGCCCTGCCCACCGGGCGGCCCGCCCGTCGGGCGGAGTACCTGAGGACGTCATCCGCGCGAGTGTATCGCCGGGTCACATACTGGATACGGCGCTGTACCTGTTACTTTGGGTATAGCGGGATGACTGTCAGTGGTCGGCGTTGCCTCGATGTAGCAGTCGTGTTCAGAGCGGCCGTTGCTTCGATGTGACCCAGATCATGGACCGGGAGTGCGTCATCGGCACGCGGGGAGCGAGTCGCGTCGATGAAGCGAGCGTCGCCCACAAGGGTGGCGTGCAGGGAGGAACACATGGACGGCGAACAGCACCGGCCCGAACTGTCCACCGGTCACCGGGTCACCTACCTGGTCGGCCAGCGCACCGGCAGGCGGCAGCTGTGCAGGCGCGGGGTGGTCACCGGAGCCCCGGTCACCGACGACGCGACGGCGGTCACCTGGGTCCCGGTCCAGGTAGACGGCCAGGCGAGAGACGCGAACCCGCAGTGGATCGCGGCCGACGCGATCATCGACGTGGTGAGCGCGTCATGAGCGGCGAGCAGGCCGTGGCCACCCCGATTTTCGACGGCGTGGTCGCCGAGGCCGGGCTGGACTGGTCCGAAGAGGACGTTCCGGCAGGCGGCAAGAGCGGCGGGACGGACGAGGCCAAGAAGGCGGGCTCCGGCAAGTAACCGCCGTTCTCCAGCACCGCACCGGCTCTCCGGTGCGGCACTCGCACGCGCCCGCATCCCGGCGGCAAGACGCGATTAGGCCACTTCGGTGTCACCGATTCGCGCGTTCGACACTGCACTCGTCCGGGTGAACTGCGCGACGCCGAATGTCGGCGGATTCGCCGTGCGCGGTCGATCCATGCCGCGTATAGCCAACTCCCCACGGATTCGTCCAGTGTTACGCAAAAAATCAACGGCGGGCTTCGTCCAGATACCGCAGCACCGCGGTAACCCGCCGATCCGCGCTGTCGTCCGGAGCCAAATCCAGTTTCGCGAAAATGCTGCGAATATGTTTGTGCACCGCGCCGTCGGTCACCACTAATCGTTCGGCGATCGCGCCGTTTCCCAATCCCTCCGCCATCAATGCCAGCACATCCCGTTCTCGCGGACTGAGCCGTTCCAATCCGGAATCCGCGCGCGTCCGGGTCAGCAATTGCGCCACCACCTCCGGGTCGATCGCCGTCCCGCCGTCGGCGACCCGGTTCAGCGCTTCCATGAACTCCGTGACTCGCCCGACGCGTTCCTTCAGCAGATACCCCAGCCGCGCGCTGCCGCCGCCCAGCAAATCGGTCGCGAAGGCCTGCTCGACATACGCTGACAGCACCAGCACCGCCAGCCCCGGCCGTCGGCGACGGGCTTCGACGGCCGCGACGATGCCCTCGTCGGTGTGCGTCGGCGGCATCCGGACGTCCACGACCGCGGTGTCCGGCTCGTATTTGTCCACCGCGGCAAGGAAATCAGCCGGGTTGTCCGTCGTCGCGACGACGTCGAGGCCCTCCGCGCGCAACAGCAGCGCGAGGCCTTCGCGCAGCAACGGGTCGTCCTCGGCGATCACAATCCGCATGGCAGGCTCACAGTCAGAGTGGTCGGTCCGCCGGCGGGGCTCGCCAGCGCGAAAGTTCCGTCGAGCGCCTCGATCCGGCGGCGCATCCCGCCGAGTCCCGAGCCGCCAGTTTCCGCAGCGCCGCCGCGGCCGTCGTCGGTAATGCGGAGGTGCAGCAGGTCGTCCTCCCGACGCAGCACGACCTCCACCTGACGGGCACCGCTGTGCTTGGCGACGTTCGTGAGCGCCTCGGCGACCACGAAATACACCGACGCTTCCACCGAAACGGCGTACCGGCCAGGCAGGTCGGCGTCGATCGTGCACGGCACCGGGCAGTCCGCGGCGAGTGCGGTCAACGCGTCGGCGAGGCTCCGGTCGGCCAGCACGGGCGGCAGGATGCTGCGCACCACCGCGCGCAATTCGGCGAGCGCGGCCTCGGTGGCGTCCTGCGCGCGGCCGAGGATCTCGTCGACGTCCGCCGAACCCCGCACGGCTGCCCGGCGGGCCGCGCCGACCAGGACGTTCACCGCGACCAGCCGGTTCTGCGTGCCGTCGTGCAGCGCCCGTTCGATGCGGCGCAGCTCAGCGGAATGCGCGTCGAGCGCGGCGGCGCGGGTGGCGGTGAGGTGGGCGATCCGCAGCGTGACGTCCGCGTCCGAACCCGCCGGCAGCAGCCGTCGGCCGGGCAGCGCCTGCAGCCGCGCCATCGCGGGCAACAGCGCGACGGAAAGGAACGCCCACGCGACGCCGAGCAGCGACACCGGAAGCGCTTCGGCCAGGCTGTGCACCGGCCAGCCGAGCGAGGCCGTCGCGTCGTCCGGCGGCAGCAGGTACCAGTAGAGCGGGAACAGCCCGTCGCGCGCGGTGTTGAGCACGATCGTCAGCCCGATGAAGCCGAGCAGGAACCCCGCGAGGCCGTGCACCACAACCCACAGCACTTCGCGCTGCACAGTCCGGTCGCGCAACGCCGCCCCGAGCCGCTCGGGACCCGGACCGGGGCTGATGACGTCCGGCTTCATCGCGGTGAGCCGGATCCGCTCCCGATCGGCGACCGCGTGCACGACGCCCAGCATCGGCCGCGCCAGCACCAATCCGACGCCCACGAGGCACAACAGCGCGACCGTGACCACGCCGAGCAGCACCAGCAACGCCAGCACCGAAGTACCGATCCCGCCGACGAGGTGTTCCAACGCATCGAGAGCGGCCCGGACCCGCACCGGCCACGAACGCGGCCGAGGTTCGCCTGCGGTTGCCATCGCACCTCCTAGCACCTCACGCCGCCGAACCCTAGCCGAGAAATCCGCCACGACGCCGCGGTGCGGCGCGAAAGTACAGCCTGCTGTACCTGGATTCTCCCGCGCACGGGATCGTCATGGCGAGCCCCGATTCGTAGCGTTCCCGGCATGACGAAAACACCCGCCAGACAAGGCACCCGGCCACTGCTGTGGGGCGTGCTCGTACTCAGCGCCGCAGCCAACGCCATCACCTCGGCACTCGGCGTCAACCTCCTGCTGAGCACCATCTTCGGCGTCGTCACCCTCGCCGCGGGCATCGCCCTCATCGCGAACTACCGCACCCGCCGCTGAACCATCCACAAAGGACTCTCTCGCTCATGACCGCACTACGCGCCCTCGTCGCACGCCGCCCCATCACGACCTTCTTCACCCTCGCCATCACGCTCAGCTGGCTCGCATGGATCCCTTACGTGCTCTCGGACAACGGCCTCGGCATCGTCCACTTCGGATTCCCGCCAGTACTCGGCACGACGCAAATCCTCGGCATGCTCCCCGGCGCGTACCTAGGCCCGATCTTCGCCGCGTTCCTCGTCACCGCACTCGCCGAAGGCCGCCCCGGGCTGCGCGCGTGGGCCGGCCGGCTGCTGCGCTGGCGGGTGAACTGGCGGTGGTACGCACTCGCGCTTTTCGCGGTCCCAGTCGCGCTGACGATCTCCAGCCTGCCCTTCGCCGGACCGTTCCAGATCCCCGCCGCGTCGCTGATCCTGGTGTGGGCCTTGGGTTTCATCCTGCAGGTGATCACCACCGGCCTCGCCGAAGAACCCGGCTGGCGCGATTTCGCCCTGCCGCACTTGCAGCCGAAGTACGGCCCGTTGCGCGGCACGCTGATCCTCGGTCCGCTGTGGGGCGTCTGGCATCTGCCGTTGTTCTTCACCGAATGGGGACACTGGCCGAACGTGACGGTCTGGTCGGTGCTGGAATTCGTCGCGACCGCCATCGCGATCAGCTTCGTGATGACCTGGGTGTTCAACCGCAGCGGCGAAAGCCTGCCGATCGCGCTGCTGCTGCACGCCGGGATCAACAACTACCTGTCGCTCGCCTGGGGCGAACTATTCCCCAGCGCGGACCCGAAAATCGCCGAGCACCTGCTGTTCGCCGCCTTCGCCGCAGCCGCGCTGATCGTGCTCGCCGCGACCAAGGGCCGTCTCGGCTACCCCCACGCCGTGCGGGAACTCCAAGTCGCTCAGTAGTAAATCTGCCCGGGAACACCGCCGCCGACCGCGATAGCGTCCCCGTTGATCGCCACGCTGCGCGGAGACGCCAAAAACGCCACGACATCCGCCACCTCAGCCGCCGTGACCAACCGACCGATACTCACCCCGGCAGCGAGGCCTTTCTCCAGCTCCGCCACCGAAATCCCCCGCATCGCGGCGATCTCGGCGAACTTCTCCGGCGTCCGCTCGGTGACCGTGTAGCCCGGATGCACCACCGTTGCGGTAATGCCCTGCGGCCCCAGTTCGTCGGCGAGATTTTTGGTCATCGCCGCGACCGCGACGTTGCGAATCGAGCCGAACGTCGAGGCGGCGATCCGCGCGTTGAGCCCGCTGACGTTCACGATCCGGCCCCAGCCGCGCTCCCGCATCCGCGGCGCGAGCGCGCGGGCGCACCGCAGGTAGCCGAGCACTTTGGTCTCGATCTCGGTGCGCAGGTCGTCGTCGCGCAGGTCGTCGAGCGGCGTCCGGACCCCGCTCGACGCCGGAGCCGCGCAGTTGACCAGGATGTCCGCCGCGCCGAACTCCGTCGCGACCCGCTCCGCCATCGCCGCGACCGCGGCGTCGTCGGTGGTGTCGGCGACCACCGCGATGACCTTCGTGCCGTGCCTGCCGACGCTTTCCACCGCCGCCGCGAGCGTTTCCTGGTCCCGGGCGACGAGCGCGAGGTCCGCCCCCTCCGCCGCGAGCACCTCGGCGACCGCCAGCCCAATCCCGCGGTTAGCACCCGTGACGACCGCGCATTTGCCCTTCAACCCGAGATCCACAGCTTCTCCCCTGCGTTAACGACGCCGACGAGGCTTGCCGCGCCCGCCGGGCTTGGGCGTATTCCGCCGACGAGCCGGTTCGCGCTGCTGCTGCGGCTTCTTCTTCGCCGGCGCCGCCTTGCCCGTCTTGGCCTGTGTTTCCTGCTGCCCGCGAGTGCTGTTCACCGTGCGCCCGCGGACGATGCCGATGAACTGCTCCACCAGGTCGCTGGTGTCGCCCTCCGGCCAGGACAACGCGACGCGCGACTGCACCGCGTCCTCGACCGGCCGGTACGTGAGGTCACGACGATGATGCAACCGAGCAAGCGACTGCGGCACCAGCACCACGCCGACCCCCGCCGCCACCAGCTCGATCGCGTCCGCCGTCGTCTCCGGCCGCTCGAGTGCGGGCTTGCCGGGCAGCTCGTCCCAGCCGAGCGAGTCGTCGAGCGGATGCAGCACAAGCTCATCCGCGAGGTCCGCAATGGACACCTCGTCAGCCGCCGCGACCAGGTGATCCTTGGGAACGATGACCACGGTGGTCTCGGTGTAGAGCGGAATCGCGTGCAACCCTTCGCGGTCCTCGGACAGCCGCAGCAACGCCGCGTCCGCCCGCCCTTCGCGCACCGCGTCGGCGGCCTCGGCAGCAGTGACCGCGACCAGGTCAAGCGGCACTTCGGGATTGCGTTCGCCCCAGATCCGGACCCACTTCGCGGGGGTCGCACCCGGAACGTAGGCGAGCCGGAACGCCGAGGCCTGGTCGGCTTCTGTCACGTGGCAAGGCTACCGGCGCGGGGTCGCCGGTTACGCTGGTGGGCATGACGGCGCAGAAGACCCCCCAGACCATGAAGCCGGCGACGGCAGCGAAGAAGCTGGGCGTCTACCTCGAAGCCACCCCCGCAGAGTTCCGCGCGGGCGCCGTCTCGCGCGACGAGCTGAACGCCCTCCAGATGGACCCGCCGGAATGGCTCCGCGACCTCCGCCGCAACGGCCCGCACCCCCGCCCGGTCGTCGCCGCGAAACTGGGAGTCTCCATCGGCGGCCTGGCCCGAGGCGGCGTCACCGAGGCACTGACGACGGACCAGATCGAGGCCTTGAAGTCGGAGAATCCCACCTGGCTGCAACGCGAACGCGAAACCCAAGCCGAGGTCCGCCGCGAAGCCGCCCGATTGAACGCGGAGAAGACTGAGTAACCGTCCACTTCGGACTTTCTTGCCGCAGAAGTACGTGAGGGTTCCCCTCAGGGACTCTGATTCCCTCAGGGTTCCCCTCACGACCACGCAGCCGGGGATTCCGTCGCCGACGCATTCCCTCAAGGGACCCTTCACGGAACGCCGCGACGCGGCCTCCGGTGCGCCCCACGCACCCAATGCGGCGTTCGGTGCGTCAGATGCACCCAATGCCACATTGGGGGCGCTACCCCCGGCCGCGAACCCAACGCAACCAGGCACTGAGCCGTGCGCACTCACCGCTCAACCGCCGCCGGCGCACCCAACGATCGAGGCACCCAGCCCCTCCCGCCAACAAACCGGCACCCGTGCACCCGCTATCGAGTCACCCAGCCCCTCCCCCGCACCCCGATATAAAGCGTCCCTGCGGTTCGGGGGTGCTTGTCACTTCTGCTGCCGCACGACTGGCTCACCTGGCGGCTGCTCGGCCGCCCGGAAACCGCGGTG